>JBMTCD010000175.1:0-8010 GCA_049430545.1 Luteolibacter sp. | reverse complement strand
CAGTGCGCAGCCGCCATAGGAGGCCGCAGCCCCCGCGATGACGAAGAGTTTGTGGCGGACCCAGGCGTTCCAATACGGGGGCCCGGAGGCGAGCCGCAGCCCCCGCGATGACGAAGAGTTTGTGGCGGGAACCGGATCCAGTCACCTGCGCGGCATCATTCGCGCCGAGCTGGGGCTCGGCGCTCCCGGGACGCTCACGGCTTGTCCCTGCGGCTCGCTGAAGCCAGGGTTGCGCCATGGATTGGCTGACGAGTCTGGGAGTGGGTGTGTTGATCATGCTGGCGAGGATGGCGGATGTGACGCTCGACATGATCCAGCAGAACCAGTGGCTGGGATTGTTTTTCGCACTGGGTTTCTCCCTGGGCAGCGTGCTCGGGATCCTGGCGGAGCGGCGGATTCCGCTGGGCAACCTGACGCTGCGCGCGGTGGGTGGCGACGAGGTGCGCGAGCTGGCGCAGGATGCCGTTGCGAAAGTGAAATGGCGGGTGCCGGCACCTCAATCCAAGGCTGTCAAAATCGCCGTCTCCAGAGCGTCCAGCGCGAAATCAATCTCCTCGCCCGTGACGCAGAGCGGCGGCATGAACACAATGGTGTCAAGAATCGGGCGGGTGAGCAGGCCGTGGGCGCGGGCGGCGAGGCACACGGCCTCCCCCACGCGGCGGGCGGCGGGAAATTCCGTGCCGTCCGGCTGGCGCAGCTCGATGCCGGAAACCAGTCCGCATTGGCGGGTTTCGTGGACCATCGGGTGCCGGCTCAATCCGGCGAGTCCGGCGCGCAGGCGCTGGCATTTCTCCGGCAGCTGTTCCAGCACGCGCTCGTCGCGGAAGACATCGAGGCTGGCAAGCGCGGCGGCGCAGCCGGGCGGGTTGGCGGTGTAACTGTGTCCGTAGTAGAATGCGTTGCCCGCAGGGCCGAGAAAGGCGTTGTAAACCCGCTGTGTGGTCAGCGTGGCGGCCAGCGGCAGGGTGCCGGCGGTGAGACCCTTGGCGAGGCAGAGGAAATCCGGGCTCACGTTTTCCAACTGGCAGGCAAACATCGCGCCGGTGCGCCCGAAGCCGGTCATCACCTCGTCGAGGATCAGGTGGACGCCCGTCCGGTCGCACCAGTCACGCAGTTCGGCAAGCATGCCGGGCGGCCACGGGCGCATTCCATTGACGCCCTGGATCAGCGGCTCGATCACCACGCCCGCGAGTTCCGCGGGATCCAGTTTCCGCAATTCATCCAGCGAGCGGACATGCGTCACCGGATAACCATGGCCGCGGAAACGCGCGAAGAAGCGGCTCACGCCGCCGAGCGAGGCCGCGCCGAGCGTGTCGCCGTGGTAGCCGTCGGCAAAGGCGGCGAAGCGCGTGCGCCGCGGCTCGCCGGTCTGCATGCGGAATTGCACCGCCATCTTTAACGCGCACTCGATGGCGGTGGAGCCGTCGTCCGAGTAAAAGACCCGTTCGAGCGTGCCCGGCGGGAAAAACGCGCACAGCCGCTCGGCAAGCTCCGCGGCCAGCGGATGGGTGAAGCCGAGAAACGAGAGGTGCGACGATTTTTCTACCTGCGCACAGATGGCGGCGGTGATCGTGGGATGGGCGTGGCCGTGGATGTTCGTCCAGATCGATGAATTGCCGTCGAGGTATTTCCTGCCCTCGGAATCCCACAGCCAGACGCCCTCGCCGCGGGTGAGAACGAGTGGCTCGTGCCCTGCCGCGCACCACTCGGCCTGCCGCGTGAACGGATGCCAGCAGTGCGCCTTGTCGGCCTCGATCCAGCGGCGGGTGTCGTCGCGCATCGCCGGCGATTATGGCCGGGCGCGGCGGGCGGCAAAGTGCAAAGCTGCGGCGCGGGCGGGCGAATCCCGCGATTTTCACAAATTTGGATTTGCGGGGCGCTGTTGCGATTTGCAGAGTTCGGAAGCATGTTTTCCCACACGACATTCCGCTCTTTCCAATGGCTGCTGCCTGCGGTCAGCACCGCGCTGCTGCTCGGTTCCTGCGCCAATCAGGACGGCTTTGCCTCAAACGACCCCTACGGCACCGGGCCCTTCGATGCCGATGGCAACTACCGCGAGGACTGGGCCGACGATCCGACGAAATGGCGCCGCCCCGGCAGCCGCCAGGAGCCGCTTTTCGCCGCCAACGACCAGCCGCCCGCCAATGCCACGCCGCTGCCGCCGGCCCGCCCGAATGCATACTCGGCTCCGAAACCCAAGCCGAAACCCAAGCCCAAGCCGCAGCCGGTCCGCTACACCGTCAAGCAGGGGGATTCGCTCTATGTCATCGCCCGCCGCAATGCCACCCCGGGGGCGGCGCTCCCGCGCGCCAACGGCATTTCCGGCTCGCTCATCCATCCGGGCCTGCGGCTGGTGATTCCCAAAAACCCGGGCGGCGGGCAGGATGCCCGCGCCACACGACGCGCATGGACATCCTGGGAAAAAACCTGCTCATCCTCGCCTCGGCCGGTTCGGGGAAAACCTATCAACTCGGCAACCGGGTGATCGGCCTGGTCGCGCGTGGCGTGGCACCCGAGCGGATCGTGGCGCTCACCTTCACCCGCAAGGCGGCGGGCGAGTTCGCCGATGCGGTGCTCACCAAGCTCGCGGCGGCGGCGGCGGATCAAGCGTCCGCGGCGCGCCTGCGCGACGAAACGGGCGTGGCCGATGCGGATTTTGCCGAAGCGCTCGAACGCGTGGTGAAATCGCTGCCGCGGCTCACGCTGGGCACCATGGACAGTTTTTTCGCCCGCGTGGTGCGTGGTTTCCAATACGAGCTGGGCCTCAGCGGCGGGAAATTCGATCTGCTGGAAGGCCCGCGCGCCGCGGCGATGCAGGATGAATTGCTCAACGCCGTGCTCGGCGGCGACGCCTTGGGCGCGGCCGATGGCGAACGGTTTTTCCACGCCTTCCGCCGCGCCACCATCGGCCGCGAGAACCGCGGTGTGATGCATGCGTTGCGCGAATACGTGCGGCTCTGGCAGGACCGCCACCGCGCGGACCCCAAACTCGAATGGGGGCCGCCACGGATGGCGGAGGCCGCACCGCAGGAGTGGGAGAAACGCAAATCCGCGCTCGCCGCCACCGTGCTCGATCAAATCGACAAGATCGTTTTCACCGACAAACGCCAGCGCGCCGCCTTGGAAAAAGCGGTGCTCACGCTCGAACAACACCGCATCGGCAGCGGCAGCCTGGCGAAGGCCGGCAAGTTGCTGGACGGCATCCTCGCCCATGCCGGCGGCCCGGCATTTCTGACTTTGAGCCACTACAAGGAATTCACCATCCACGGCCCGGCCGCCGACGCACTGAGTGAAATGGCATGGCTCGTTTCGCGCTGCGAATTCGCCGCCGCGCTCGAGCGCACCCGCGCGCTGCGCGAGGTGGTCGCCTTGTTCGACGACCTTTGCGAGAAGCGCCTGCGCCGCAACGGCATGCTCCAGTTCAACGACGTGAAGCTGCTGATGGGCGAGTGGGAGCGGGACGAGCGCTCCCGCCTGCGCCGCGAGGCCGTGGACTTCCGGCTCGATGCCCGCCACGACCACTGGCTGCTCGACGAATTCCAGGACACCAGCCGCGCCGATTGGACCGGGCTGCTGCCGCTCATCAACGAAGCCGCCACCGGCGAGGAAGGCACGATGTTCATCGTAGGCGACCGCAAGCAGGCGATCTACGGCTGGCGCGGCGGCGACGTGCGCCTTTTCGACGAGGTGATCGACTGCTACCGCGGCGATTTGAAGATCGAGCCGATGGAGGTTTCCTGGCGCTCGTGTCCGGAGGTGCTGGAGCTGGTGAATCGCGTCTGCGGCGATGTGGCAGCCATGTCCGCGCTTTTCGGCCCGGCCGCGCGCCGCTGGACGGATGACTGGCGCGAACACGTTTCCGCCAAGCCGCTCACTGCGGAATCGAAACGCGGCGAGGCGCGCGTCGAAGTGGTCGGCGATTGGGATGCCCGGCTCGATCGGATGGCGGAGATCCTGGCGGAAATCGGCGTGGGAAACCGCCGCATGACCTGCGGCGTCCTGTTGCGTGACAACGACTCGGTGAAGGAGGTGGCCGATTTCCTGCGCACGCGGCATTTCGATGTGATCGAGGAAGGCCGCCGGCTGCCCGCCAAGGACAACCCGCTGGGCGTGGTGGTCCACCAACTGCTCAAATGGCTGGCGGATCCCGGCGACCCATTCGCCCGCGAAGTCATCGAAATGTCGCCCATGGCCGCCGTGCTGCGCGAGACTTGCGGCGAGTCGTGGCCGGCAATGTGGGAGTCGCTCACGCGGCGGATCTCAAGCGACGGCCATGCCGCCGCGATCGGCGCGCTCATCGATCCACTATGGTCATCGTGGTCCGATTTCGGCCGCCGCCGCGCGGGCGACCTGATGGGCGCGCTGGTGGATCTCGACGCCCGCGGCGTGGTTTCGCCCGCGGAAGCGGCGGATTGGATCGCGCGGCTGGAAATCGCGCAAAGCCCTGGCGAGGCGGCGGTGCAGGTGATGACCATCCACAAGTCGAAGGGGCTTGGCTTCGATGTCGTGCTGCTGCCGGAAATCCCTGACACGCCGCTGCCTCAGACCCAGCGCTTCGAAATCGCCGAGGGGCCGGACTGGATCGCGGAAACTCCGCCGAAGTGGGCGCGCGATGCGATTCCCGCGCTGAGCGAGGCGGAGGAGCGCTGGGCGGCGGACCAGCGCCACGAGGGATTCTGCATGCTCTACGTGGCGCTGACCCGCGCGAAACGCGGGCTTTATGCGCTGCTCGACACGCCCGCGGCCACGGCCGATCCGCTCAAGGCCTCGCTGGCCAACTGGCTGGCATGCGCGGTGCAGGCACGCGCGGAACCCGGCGTCGTTTTCCAAGCCGGCTCGGCCGATTGGCCGGCCTCGATTCCCGGAATCGAAGCCGCCACACCACCCGCAAAAAACGCCACACTCGGCAAGCCGGTGCCGAAACGCCGCCGCGCCACTCCCAGTGGCGCGAAATCGAAAGACCGCAAAATCCCCCGCTCGGCAAGCGGCATGCGCTTCGGCAGCGCCCTGCACGCGTTGATGGAACAGGTCGGCTGGATCGACGAATCCCCTCCCACCCTGCCCTCCGACGACGCGGGCCGCGCGGTCGCGCGCCTGCTCGCGAATCCATCCCTGGCGGAAATTTTCCACCGCCACGGGCGCGCCATCACCTTGCGCCGCGAGCAGCCGATCGACTGCGTGATGGACGGCGAGTTGCTCAGCGGCATCATCGACCGTTTGCACCTTCACCATGATCCGGCCGGAAACGTCGCGCTTGTGGAAATCATCGACTTCAAAACCGATGCGGTGGACGCGCCGGAGGAATTGACAGAACGCTACTCCGGCCAGATGGAGGCCTATCGTTCCGCAATGGGCAAAATCCATCCCGGCGCGCGGATCGAGTGCCTGTTGCTTTCGGTGCGTCTGGGCGCGCTCGTCACAGTGCAGGCGCGTTCGTGAGAACGCGGAATATCACTGCCCGGCGAGTTGTTTCTCCAGCGCCCTGATGCGCTCGATGAGCTTCGGCAGGCGGCGCATGTTGACGCGCATCTTCATTTCGTCCTGGTAAGATTGCGCGGGATTGCCCGCATAGATCTGGCCGCCGGGGATGCTGGCGCTCACGCCGGTGCGCGCGGCGAGCGTGGCCTTGTCGCCCACCGTCACATGGCCGCCCACGCCGACTTGCCCGGCGATGGTGACGTAATCGCCGATGCGGCTGCTGCCTGCGATGCCGGTGAGCGCGACGACGAGGCAATGTTTCCCGATCACGGCGTTGTGGCCGATCTGGACCAGATTGTCGATCTTGGTGCCCTCGCCGATGACCGTCTTGCCGAAGCGCGCGCGGTCGATGGTGGTGTTGGCACCGATTTCCACGTTGTCGCCGATTTCGACGATGCCGACCTGGTCGATTTTCACATGGCGTCCGTCTGCCAACTCGTAGCCGTAGCCGTCCGAGCCGACGACGCAGCCGGGCTGGAGAATCACCCGGTCGCCGAGGATGCAGCGTTCGCGCACGCTGGTGTTGGCCATCAGGTGGCAATCGCGGCCGATCACCGAGTTTTCGCCGATCACGCAGTTCGGGCCGATCTCGGTGCCGTCGCCGATGCGCGCGCCGGCCATGACGACGGCTCCGGGGTGGACGCGCACTTTTTCCGGATCGAGCGAGGCGGCGGGATCAACGCTCGCCCGCGGCGAGATGCCCGGCACGAATTGCCGGCTCACTTCCACGAAGTGGCGGACCACGGTGGAGAACGCCAGCGTCGGATTGTCCACGGCGATGAGCGCGGTGCCGGGCGGGCCGCCGGATTCCCCGCGCGGCACGATCACCGCGCCGGCCTGGGTTTGCTGGAACAGCGGGTGGTATTTCTCGTTGCCGAGGAAACTCACATCCCCAGGCCCGGCGGCGTCGAGCGCGGCCATGCCGGTGTAAGACGCATCGAGCCCGCCCCGGACGATGTCGCCATCGATCCACCGGGCGAGCTCGGAAAGCGTGAGGGCGATCGCCAACTCGGGTGAGCTTGGGGTTGGTGCCTCTGGTGCTTCAGGGTTATTCCGCCGCCGGGATTTCCTCGCCGGGCTTGAAGTCGGCGGGCGCATCCTTGTTGAGGCCCTTGAGCAGGTTGGCGGTGATGTCGGTGGCGTCCTTGGTGTAAAGCAGGAACGGCACCTGCGAGGTGCTCAGGCCGGACTTGTCGAAGACGTAGTCGTAGTTCTCCACCTTGGCCTGTTCCTCGACAAGCTTGCGGATTTCCTCAAGAATGCCCTTCATGCGCTGGACCATTTTCTCGTTGAGCGCCTGATTGCGGCGCTGGAGGAACTCGCGGCGCTCGCGGTCGAGGGCGATGCCCTCCTGCTGCTGCATCTGCCACTCCTTGAAGAGCGATTGTTTCTTGGACTCGTTGATCGACGGGTCTTCGAGCTGCTTGCGCAGGTTGCCGAGGTTTTCCTCGAGTTCGCGGATGCGGCCAAGGCGCTCGTTGTTGTCCTTCTGGATGCGGGCACGCTCGACATTGATCTGCTTCTGGGCCTCGGCGGTGCGGTAGTAGTTCTTGAACAACTCCTGCATGTCCACCGTGGCGATGTTGAGCTTGCCTTCCTGCGCGGCGGCTGCGGTGACGAGTGTGGCCGCGACCAGGGCGGCGAAAATGCTGCGAATCATGATGATGGATGGGTGGAATACGCCACACCGACAACCGGGCGGCGGGAGCCATGCTGGACGCAAAAAAAACGTTCGTCAACGCACTATCTGGCGGAGGCGCGCGCCGGCCAGCACAGGCTGGCTGATCCTGCCGGCCGTCACGCCAATGCCAGCCGCTCGTCGGACTCCAGTTTTGCCGTGAGTTCCGGCCAGCCTCCGGCGACCTGCATGTTGAAACAGTGGAGGTAGAGCGTGAGAAGCTTCGGGCCGAAGAGGCCGATCAGCTTGTCGATCGACTCATTGAGGCGTTCGCCATCGAGTTTTTTCGGCAGATCGCCGACCACCGAACCCTTGCCGTCGTGCGCAATCCCCATGCCATCGCAGAACATGGCGAGCAGCGATTGCTGTGCGGACATCAGGTAGGCTTGGAGCAATTGTTCGCCGAGGTCGTCGAGCGCGGGGATTTTCAGCGTCTTGTGGACCCAGGCGTATTGCTCGGCGAGGGATTTTTTCTGGATGAAGACCGGCCGCAGCTTGCGTCGCCCGGCCAGCGTGGCGATGGCGGTCTTGTAAACGTTGCGGTCGTTTTCGCGGAACCAATCGAGCATGTCTTTGACGAGCGCGGGATCGACGGCGGAGTAGAGATCGTGGGCTTTCACGGTGGGAAAATCGGTTGGCGCGCGGAATCCAAGGCGCTGCGGCCGCCCATGGCAAGGATGGAGCGGCAAAGAATTCATTCCCAAACCACCGGGCCGGTTGGCCGGGCGGATGCAGGGTTACTACACTAGAGAGAGTTTCGTGGCAAAATGCGGAATGAAGAGGTTTTTTCACCGCCAAGTCGCCAAGCGAAACTGATGGAAAATCGTAATTTTGAGCTACGGAAACGGATTTCA
>JBMTCD010000174.1:0-8038 GCA_049430545.1 Luteolibacter sp. | reverse complement strand
AACCCGAGGAGCCAAGCCAAGTGGAATGTGAATCCGTGTACTCTGACCCCATTCACTGTTGAGTGCTTACGGAAGAATGAAAAAAGACGGCCTAACAGTCATGGATGCTAAAATCCAATGACCCCATTTATGGCCCCATTTAGTCGGGACCCTGTCGAGGAAAATGTGAATCTGTGTACTCTGACCCCATTCACCACGGTGCTTCAGACCCCGCTTACTTTGTAAGACTCTTTCATTCTCATTTCCAAGCCGGTTTATCCCGGCGCTTTCACTGACCCCGGTTAATGATTCCGCGGTGCGGAGCGACGAGTAGCGGGCGGGGGGAGTTCTGGGGAGGTGGGAGCCGGAGGGACGATTTTCAAGCGATGCAAAATTTTTCGTGCAAATTGTCAGGGCCAATTTTGCATGAGATCACTTTTGCGGTAGTGATATCAAATAAGTGCGCAACAGTTGCTCTAATTGAGATCATCCAGATAAGAAATCTCTATAATGCATTCAGATTTTGAACCTGTTGTTTTGATGATTCGGCATCTAGCATCATATAACTTGCCTGTCCCATTGAACCAATACGCTAAATTTTCACCTGTGAAAAGAACTTGTCCGCTTTCTTCTAGATGTCCGGCATGTAAATCTAAAAATTCATTTAGTGGCATATGTTCGAAATTTGAGGAAACAGCGGGCCAGTTGTATACCCAGGACAGCACATTATTATGACTTGAAATAAATGAAAACTGTGCAAACGTCGAGGTTGTAATTTCTGATTTAAAATTTGCACTTGGCACAATTCCACAAATTGATCGAAAATTACAATCTGAAATATCATCTTTAATATGATTATCTGAACAGCTAATCATCAAAATTAAACAAATTGATATTACAGGGATATGCCTCATTGAAATCCTTCCTTTGAAGGTGTGGAACCTCTTGTTCTTCCTGTGAAAAATACAACAGCGTATTTACAAGTTCCTTTTTCATCGATAAAATGATTTAAAGCTTGTCTAAATCTGGTCTGGTCTACAAGACCGACTTCACAATAAGATTCTTGGGAATAATCGAGATAATCTGGTCGATGCCCCCATCCATGAGTGGGAAACCATCCCCCTGTTTTTTTGTGGCGGTAATGTGGGACATTAAAGCATGATGGTATTTCCGCCACTACTCTTCTTGGATTGTTAAGCTTTAATTCAGCATTCAAAGGAATAGTTAAAACATCGCTATCCATGGTGATGTAGTGGCCTTTTATCACTCTCTCCTCACCGCTGATCACATCACCAGCTTCATAATTTTCACCAACTATTTGTCCATGAGCATTTATAAATACAAAAACTTTTTCATAATCCTTATTTTCTAATAGTTTTTTTACGGTTGTCGTCACATCTTCCCTAGTATGAGCTTTGGCAGATCCAGCAAATACATTGATTGTGATTATTGTGCTATCACCCCATTGATTTGTTATGAAATTTGCAATTCCTTGAGGGACTCCATTTTCTTCTGATCTCCTTTGACCACTACCTTCATTTCTTTCAACTGTCACAATTAATCCAAGTAAGTCGGATCGATTAATCCCATCATTCCCCACGAACCCATACAGGTTGATTCCCCCCTCTTCCTCAATCGGATCCCTGGACGGCCAGCGGCCTGTTACAGGGTCATAGTATCTGTAGCCGTAGAACCACACATACGCTGTTTTCGAGGCGGTGGAATTCTTTTTGGAGTTGTTGATGGGCAATGGGTTGTGCGTATTTCCGCTGTCCGGCGGCTTGGGTGGCAGCAAGGGCGATTTGGGGGCGTTTCCGGCCGGGGGATCGTCTTCGGGCGGCTTTTCGGGACGCACAGTCCGTGACCTTGCGGCCGCCGGGGGCGGGGCGCAGAGTGTTGGCGGACTGGCCGTGGTCATGGTGGCGGCGTTTAGCTCTTCGGCGGTGGGATGGGAAGCGAAATCGGCATCGTGGATCGAGTCGGGGTTTTCCGGTGTCGTTAGTTTGCCGTACATGTCGCGGTCGGGACCGAGCTTGCCGTGGGGGTGGCAGCGGGCGTGGACTTCGCGCAGGGCGTCGATGTGGACGTGGGTGTAAATCTGGGTCGTTTCCATGCGTTCGTGCCCGAGCATTTCCTGGACGTAGCGGATGTCGGCTCCGCCGCGGTGCATGTCGGTGGCACACGAATGCCGCCACAAGTGACAGGAGCCGGGTTTGTCGATGCCGCAGCGTTTGAGGAGTTTTTTGATCCAGTTGCCGAGGTATGCGGGAGTGAAGCGTTCGCCGTAGCCGGTGAGGAAGAGGGCGGTTTCCTGCGGCAGGTGGTCGAAGAGCGGGCGGGAATCGGCGAGGAAGCGGTCGAGCCAGGCGGCGGCGCGCTCGCCGACGGGGAGCATGCGGTCTTTGCTGTTCTTGCCTTTGCGGACCATCAGGGTCCGGGTGTGGGGATCGTAGTCGCCGTGGTCGAGGTGGGCCATTTCGCTGCGGCGGATGCCGGTGGCGTAGAAGAGTTCGAGGATGGCGCGGTCGCGCAGGCCGAAGGGATCGGCGGGGTTGGGGATGGCGAGCAGGCGCTGGATTTCGTTTTCGTCGAGGGCTTTGGGCAGGCGGCGGGCTTGTTTGCGCGGGAGGTCGAGATCGGCGGCGGGGTTGGCGGGGATGCTGCCGGTGCGGCAGAGCCAGGCGAAAAAACGGCGTACACATCCAAGGCGGGCGAGCTGGGTGTTGGTGACGAGCGGCTTGCCGCCGCGTGGGCTGCGGTAGTGGTGGAGAAAGAGTTGGTAGGCTTCGAGATCGGCGCGGGTGAAGGCGGCGGGGACGTGCATGCCGCGCGTGGCGGTCCATGCGGTGAACTGCCGCAGCGCCCAGCGGTGGGCGTCGATGGAGGCCTGCGAGTAGGCGCGGGCGGCGAGGTAAGCGAGAAAGGCTTCGGCGTGGGCGGCGATGCCGTGGTGAGTGATGGCTTGCGGGGCGCATGCACCGCCTTTGCGGCGTCCACGCATGGCGGCGAGGTTGGGGAGTCCGGGTTTTCCTGGCATGATCCTTCACCCATGTGTGGGACATGTCGGATGGGAAAGTGAAAAAAATCGATGCCGCAATGGAGCTGCAAATTACTGATTTCCAATGCCTCGGAAAATGAGCGGGATGCGCACCTAGAAAAAATTGAAATAAATCTTGACTCTAACTGTGGTTTTTCGATTTGGGTGATTTAATGAGTCGAAAGCCGTTATCTAGCAGGCACGCGGCAGGCACGCGGCAGGCACGCGGCAGGCACGCGGCATAGTGCCGCGCTGGTTGCGGGCGGTTCTGTGGAACCGTCGGTTGATGGAAAATTTTCGCCCGGATGCGGGCACCTGTTCGGGACATTTTCCGGACACAAACTTCCACCGGGATGTTCCGGCGGAATCCGGGACGCCGCGCGCCGGATGCGTGGTGGCCAAATCACACTAACCGAAGCATTGCGATGAAATCCCATCCATCCCGCATGCGGCCCTTGCGCGCCGCGTTGATTTCCCTGTTGTGGCCCTGTGCCGTATTGACCGGCATGGCGTCTGCCGAAGAGTCGGCGGCGGAGGAAGCGGAGTTTGTGGATGCGGATGGCGACGGCTTGCCGGACGAATGGGAAATCAAGCATTTCGGCAACCTTGCGCAGGGTCCCGACGACGACCCTGACGGGGACACCCTCGCCAACCTCCTCGAATACGAGATCGGCACCAATCCGACGCTGGCCGACACCAGTGGCGACGGCGTGCCCGACTGGGTCGGAATTCCCTGCTATCTCTATCAGGAAATCTGGTCCGAGCGCGAGCCCGGCCAGCCCCACGACCACTATCCGCGCCATCGCTTCGACGCGCCCGGTGCGGAGGTGTTTTACCACCCCGGGGCCGAGTGCCGCCGCAAGGCGGAACCCGACTTCCGCCAGCGTCTCCGCGGCCGCATCGTCGCCCCCGCCACCGGCGAATACACCTTCTGGATCAGTTCCAACAACTGGGCGGAACTGTGGCTCGGCGAAAACGAGAGCCGCTTTTCCGCCCGCCGCGTGGCCAGTCTGGCTGACGGTCGTCACGCCACCCGCCCGCGCCAGTTCGACCGCCACCCCTCCCAGAAAAGCGCGCCCGTGCATCTCGTCGCCGGCCGCGAATACTATCTCGAAATTCTCCACCGCCACCGCAAGAATGTGGACCACCACGTCGTCGTCGCTTGGACCCCGCCGGGCGGCGAACTCGAGATCCTCCCGCCCACGGCCCTCCGCTCGTGGGTGCCCGAGGCCGTCGATTCCGATGACGACGGCATCCACGACGACTGGAAAACCGCCCGCGGCCTGCCCCGCGGCCGCCGCATCGCGCTGGAAGATCCCGATGACGACGGCGTTCCGGTGGCCCTCGAATATCGCGCCGGTGCCGACCCGCACGACGGCGGCCCGGTCCCCGGCCTGCTGGCCTGGTCCCGTTGGTTCAATCCGCCTGATGCCACCGGCTCGCATTTCGAAATCGGCGGCTTCCCGTTTTCCCCGGAAGGCATCCGCCGTCCCGACTACCGTGGCGCGGCACCCGCCGCCGGTGCCCGCCTGCCGATCATCGCCTCCTCACTGGTCCCCACCATCGACCGCCTCCGCGGCACCGTCACCGCGCCCGAGTCCGGCCTCTATTCCCTCTGGATTCTCGGCCGCTCCTCCGCCCAACTCTCCATCTCCCCCGACGCCCGACCGACCGGCTTGCGCCCCGTAGCCAGCCGCACGCGAAACACCTCCAATTCCCCGTGGATCGACGGTGTGTCCACCGAGCGCACGATCCCCCTGTGGCTCGAAAAGGGCGAACCGCGCTTCATCGAAATGCTCCACGCCCCCGGCGAAAAACTCCGCCTCGCCTGGCGCCTCCACCAGCCCCGGAAATGGACCGAAAGCACCCTTGGCGGCGGCGTCACCGGCGGCTGGTTCGCTTCCGATCCCGCCGGCATCCTAGCCCGCGTCCACGGCCCGGCCACCTTCGGCGGCGCGGCCGGCGACGGCCTCGCCTTCCGCCATTCCACCGCCCCGGCCGCCACCGAAATCATCGCCCGCCTCGACTCGCTGCGCGCTCTGCCCGCCGATGCCGGCGGCGGCCTCATGCTGCGCGCCTCCGACGCCCCCTTTGCTCCCTTCGTCGCCCTCACCCTCGGCGGCGACCGCCGCTTCGGCCTCCACCACCGCGAAGAGGACGCCGGCCGCGAATCCTCCCGCATCTCGCGCCCCTACCCCGGCACCACCTTCCGCCTCGAAGACGCCGTCTGGCTGCGCCTGCGCTCCGACGGCCGCCACTGCACCGCCTACTATTCGAGCGATACCGCCGACGGCATCCGCTGGCGCAAGATCGGCACCGTCCCCGTCGTCTTCGGCGAATCCCTCCTCGGCGGCCCCGTCGCCTGGGGCGGACGCGGCGACGAACCCGCGGAAATCGCCTTCACCCACCTCGCGCTCGGCCCGCACGGGCCGGAGGAAGAAGTCCCCGCCGAAATCTTCGCCACCCCAGGCATCGATCCCCTCGATCTCGACGGCGACGGACTGCCCGACGCCTGGGAGCGCGCCCACGGCCTCGACCCCACCGATCCTCATGGCGAGAACGGCCCGCACGGCGATCCCGACGGCGACGGCTACACCAACCTCGAGGAATACCGCCTCGGTGGCCACCCGCTCGAACCCGGCGGCTTCCCCGGCCACCTCACTCTCGAATACTGGGGAAACATTCCCGGCAGCAGTGTCGCCGAACTCACCGGCAGCCATCGGTTCCTCGGCGAGCCCGACCTGCGCGAACTCGTCAACCGCCCCGACCTCCAGGGCGGCGACGGCGGCACCAACTACGGCCAGCGCCTGCGCGGCACCATCATCGCCCCGGTCACAGGCAGCTACCGCTTCTGGATCGCCAGCGACAACGGCGGGTCGCTCGCCCTGTCCACCGGCCCCGGCCGCGCCGGCCTGCGCGAAATCGCCGCCCTCGCCGGCACCGGCGGCCAGTCCACCGGCGTGCACGAGTGGGACAAATTCCCAAGCCAGCGCTCGGCGGAAATCCAACTCGAAGGCGGCGCGGAGTATTACATCGAAATCCTCCACAAGGAAGGCCGCGGCGCCGACCACGTCGCGGTCGCCTGGGCATACACCGACGAATTCGGCAGATCGCAGCCGCGTGAAATCCTGCCCTCGCGCGTTCTCAAATCCCATGTGCGGGACTTGAGCGATCTCGACGACGACGGCCTGCCCGACGAATGGGAAAACGACCACGGCCTCAACCCCGAGGACAACGGCCGCCACGACCCGGTGCGCGAGGGCGCCGCCGGCGACTTCGACGGCGACGGCCTCACCAACATGGAGGAATACCTTCTCGGCACCGACCCCTCCAAACCCGACACCGACGGCGACGGCGTGTCGGATTTCGATGAAGTTCATCTTTACGGCACCGATCCGCTGGTGAGGGATGCCGTTGCGCCGGTGTTGCTTGGAAACTTGCCCCTGACGGTTCCACTTGCGGGTGGTCAACGCTGGTTCACATCGGAAAGCGATGGTGCGATTCACTCTCTCGACCGCCGTGGAAGCACGGAATGGCAGTTCGCCGTTGAAAAACCCGGCATTTATCAAATCGCCCTGCATGGCTATTCGGAGTCCGCCGGCACGGCCAATCCGGGTATCGGCGTATTCGTGGAAATCGATGGCGTGCTGGCCGGCCAAGGTGTTCTTCCGGCAGGGCCCGGAGCCGGTCGTTTGGCATTTCTCTCCCAATGGCTCAATGTCGGCGAACACCGCCTGGTTCTGCACAATCAAAACGTGCGTGCCGGAGTCTCGCTCGTGATCACGTCGATCGACATTCTGGGACATGATGGCGAGGACTCCGACGGCAATGGCCTGGCCGATTAGCTTGAAAAGGCGTTCAGGGATGCGAACCGGTCCTATGGCCTGAAGCGGGAGTCGCCCACCTCGCCCGCCTGCATCGAGGGCCATGCGCGTTTTCTTGGCGACATGTCATTGGTCACGGACCGCGACGGGGCGCTGGATGTCATGGAAGGACTGCAAGGCCGCTGGTATGCGAATGTGCCTCTCGACCCCGATGGAGCTGCCACAAGCCTGCGCATCACATACGAGGGCGGCGTGATAGGAGAAGCGCATGACATCCAATGGAGCGTGACGAACCTTTTCGGAGGAGGCGAATTCCATGTGCGGCTTGGCGATTCGATGCGCTTGGTCGCTTTCGATCCGGCCAAGGAGGCCGCCATGGTCGGATTTTCCCTGCGGATGGAGGATTCCGAACTCAACAATGGCACTGCGACAACTCCGTATGTCCACCGCTTCGAGGAAGCGGGAAGGATGGAAATGGCGGTCAGTGTGACCCACGGCGATGGCAGCCGCTCCCATGATGTCGCGGTGTTCCATGTCGCGGGTGCCGAGTTGGGCGAGGATTTCCACATGCCATCCAGTCCCGGCAGGCAATGGATGCCGCCAGCACTGGCCGACGATGTCGCATTGGAAGCCGACGGACATCTTGCGCTCTACGAAATCACCGAGGGCGACGATCAGCCGAGGGCATTCCATGCCATGTTCGAATCTCCCGGCGCATCCCGCGGCAGGGTGCTCGCCCGCATGCCGGATGGCGGACCTGTTCTGGATGCGGTCACATTCCACGGCTTCCAACTCGCCTCGTCCACGCGCACCGGGGACCATCGCTTGGTGGAAATCTTGCCGGATGGGACGCGGGTCGTCCGCGTGGGTTATGTGATCAATGGCGTGATTCCTCCGGACCTTGCGATCTGGATACAGCTCTATGTCCCCGACGCGGTGTTCGCCAACGGCAGCGCCTGGCTGCTTCTTACCGCCGCGGATTTCGACGAAAACGGCCGCGCGCAGTTCGATGTCTATAAAGCTCCAGGCAAGGGAATCCCTTATGTGTGCCACTGGATACGCCCGTATGGCGAAGGCCCCGGAGAAGATACGGCCGCAGGAAATCCGCAAGACGAAACGCAATGAAGGACAATCCCCAACACCGGCCTGTAGCCTCCCGCAAATCCGCGTCGTGGTGGGTTTTCGCCACTGTGGCGGC
>JBMTCD010000173.1:0-8165 GCA_049430545.1 Luteolibacter sp. | reverse complement strand
CGCTACGAATGCGCGCGTTTTGCCTTGTCTCCCCTAATTGAACAATGGGTCATGCCGCAGGTGCATGAGGGAGATAATCTCATCGCAGGGCTGGGTTATTTCAACCGACTCATTCCCCGCATCCAAAATACCGGAGGCAAGGTTTTCCTCGATGCCCGCAACTCCCATCCCTCGAACTTCTGGTCGCTTATTGCCGAGGAACACGCGCGCTGGGATTGCAAGTTGCCACCCATCTGGCCACGCCACCACCTCCGCCAACAGAGGTCGGTTGCCTTGGCCGATTATATTCTGGCTCCGAGCCGCTTTGTAGCCGACACGTTTGTGCAACGCGGTTTTCCTTCGGAGCGAGTGTTCAGGCTGAGTTACCCGGTGGATCTCTCGCTTTTCCAGCCGCACGCCACACCCAGGCCCCCGAGCAAGCCATTGACCCTCGTAAGCAGCGGCTTGCTCACGCTGCGCAAGGGCTCTCCCTATTTGTTTGAGGCACTCAAAGTCCTACGCAGGGAAATCCCGGACCTGAGGATCAAGCTGATCCACAACATGGCCGACAGCTTCAAGCAGGTCTACGAGCGCAATCGCTATGCGGAAGTAACGGTCGAGTGGGCAGCACGTATGCCCCACTCGCAACTGGTCGAATGGCTGAGAGACGCCGACTTGTTCCTTTTGCCGACCATTGAGGAAGGCATGGTTCGAAGCGCCGCCGAGGCGCTTGGCTGCGGTCTCCCGGTCATCACCACCCGCAATGCCGGGGTGGATGACTTCATCGTCGAGGGTGTCAATGGCAGCATCGTGCCAATCCGCGACCCCCAGGCGCTCGCTGCTGCGGTCCTCTCGTGGTGGGATCGCATCCGCCGCCGTGAGCACGATGCTCGGCAACTGGAATTCGACCGCGAGGCCCTCGGCTTCAATACCTTCGCCGCGAAGCTCACCGGCTGGCTCGGCACCATCATCCCCTTACCTGATGGCCGGAATTAAAACCGGATTTCTTCCTAACACCAAAGCCCTATGAGCAGCAACCAATTCTACGACGACTACTGGAAAAGCGGAGCGCATGCCGGCATGAAATGGAGCCAACAGCGCTTCGAGAAGGTCCTCGGCCCCTTGACCGGCAGGGGCGCGGTTCTCGACTACGGCTGCGGCGTCGGCCACAAATACCGCCGACACCTGATGGATGCCAACGACCTCTACACCGGCGCCGATGTCAGCGAGGTCGCACTCGATACGGTTCGCGAAATGGGCGGCACCGCCCTCAAGATCGACATCAACACATCCGGAATCGAGGCGGAGGACGCCAGCTTCGACGGGGCCGTTTGCTCGGAGGTCTTCGAGCATCTCTTCGATCCACTTCGCGCGACGAGGGAGATCTTCCGGGTGCTCAAACCCGGCGCGCCCTTCGTCGCCACGGTGCCGAACTTTGGCTACCATCCCTGGCGGATTCAGGCCTTGCTCCGCGCACGGGTCCCGGACGAACCCGAGGACCCTGTCGGCAACCCGTTCAATGGGGTGCACATCCGCTACTTTAGTGCTTGGACGTTCGGCCGCATGCTGGAAATGGCCGGCTTCTCCGATGTCCGCGTGGATTCCTACATACGCGGATCGGTGTGGGACCTCTTCCGCGTGCTCGGCCCGCTGAGCCGCATCACGGTGGTCGCGAACCGCTTCCTGCCGGACAAACTGCACTTCAAGTTCCTCTCCGACCTCTTCCCCGGCCTCTTCGCCGAACGCATCCGCGCGGTTTGCTACAAACCCACCAACGCAATCTCCGGGCCGCAAACGTAGGCGCGGTCGACCTGGCCCTATGGGCTTGATGATTCTCCGCCACCAACAATCCGACATCCATCATTTAAAATCCAAAATCCAAAATCCAAACCGCTCCTCCATGCGCGTCGGCATCCTCACCTTCCACCACGCCTTCAACTACGGCGCCTTTCTCCAGGCGGAAGGGCTCCTTGGCTGTCTTTGCAACCTTGGTCACAAGGCGGAGATTGTCGATTACCGCAATCCTGCCCTCGAAGCGACCCATGAGCGGTGTATCCGCTACGGCTGGCACCCGCTGCACAAGCTGGCGGGATACCGACGTCGAGCTCGTTTCATCGATGACTTGAAGGATTTGAAACCGGGCCCGCTCGCGCATGATCCGGTGTCCATCGATTGGAGCCGCTACGATGCGTTGGTTTACGGCAGCGACGAGATCTGGAATTACCTCAGCCATGTCCATCGCTTCGATCCGGTCTTCTTCGGTGGCGGCGCTCCAGCTTCCATGAAGCGCATCGCCTACGCGCCGAGTCTTGGCGAATTGGATTGGCCGCAACGCCAAGTCCCCGCTGAAATTCCCGATCTGTTGTCCGCTTACCAAGACATCGCCGTCCGCGACACCAACGCGGCGCAATTCGTGGAAAAAACGACCGGACATGTTCCTCCCATCGTAGTGGACCCCGTGTTTCTCCACCACCGTTCCGAATTGCAGACGCCTCGTGAAACGCGCACACCCTTTGTGCTCGTTTACGGGGAAATCCGCGACCGGGCCATGGCGCAAGCGTGCCGCGATTGGTCGAAACGCCTGGGTTGCAACACGGTTTCCGTCGGCTATCGCAACCCGTGGTGCGACCGCATGGTATTGGATGCAGGACCGCACGACTTCCTTGGCTGGCTTGCGGAAGCACGGGCCGTGCTGACCACCACCTTCCATGGCACCATGTTTTCCATCAAGTTCCAAAAACCTTTTGTCACCCTGCGTCCACCGACAGCTCGGAAAAAATTCGATCCCATCATCCAGCAACTGGAACTCGGAGAGCGGATCGTGGCGACTTCCGACGAACTGACCACCCTCGCGCCAGAGATCGTCTGGGATCAACCCGGAAAGATTCTCGCACAACGAACCGATGAGTCGATCGGGTTTCTCAGGAATGCGCTGTCATCATGATGTTGTCATGAGGTGGCGCGCGCTAGATGAGAGCGCGGTTCAAAGCTTGGAGAAACCATTGCTCAAGCAGGACGGAAAGAGCGTTTGTTAAGCCGGAATTTCGCGATCCTTTTTCATGCGCTCTCATCGAGAGCGCGCTACCCCACATCCACTCAAGAACCCGCTCAGATACCTCAAACCCCGCTCGATCTCCCACAAGGCCAATCAGGCGAAAGCTGCGGCGCTCGCCGCGACCGAACACGCCGAAATCCCTGTTGAAGACTTTACGGCAAGCCTGGCCGATCCCACGGCGTTTTACATCCGCGCCTATCAGGATTTCCACCGGGTGATTCCGGCGGAACTCAGGCAGCACCGGCGATACTTCCAACAAGAGCGTCGCGGCTTCGGCGAGGACGCGTTCCACACCATGTGGTGGCATCTCGTGCGGCGATTCCGGCCCTCGAACTTCCTTGAAATCGGCGTTTACCGCGGGCAGACGATCAGCCTCGTCTCACTGATCGCCCGCTTGGATTCCATCGACTGCGCGGTGCAGGGCATCTCGCCCTTTTCCAGCGCCGGTGACTCGGTTTCCAACTACGCGGACGGTCTGGATTACCTGAAGGACACTTTGGCGAACTTCCGGCATTTCCGCCTCCCCGAGCCGTCCCTGCTGAAAGCCTATTCCACTGACGCGGCAGCCGTGGCGCTGATCCGCAGCCGTGCGTGGGATTGCATCTACATCGATGGCAACCATGATTATGAAATCGTGAAAAAGGATTGGGAGCTGTGCTCCGCCGCAGTCAAACCCGGCGGCATCATCGTCATGGACGATTCCGGACTATCCACCCGCTACCAGCCACCACGCTTCGCCACCGGCGGCCATCCGGGACCCTCGCGTCTCGCTGGGGAAATTGACTCGGCGCTCTTCCGCGAAATCCTGCAGGTGGGACACAACCGGGTATTCCAAAAAATCGCGGAATGAAAATCGTCCAGATCACCACCGACAGCCGCGAACACTATCGCACTTATGGCTCCGGCGTTCCTGCCTTTGGTGCCGCTCCCGAGGCCTTGCTGGAGGGCTTCTCCGGTCTTCCCAACGTGGAGATCCATGTCCTGTCATGCCTCAGGCAACCCGTCGAATCGCCGTCCAAGCTGGCGGAGAACATCCACTACCACGCACTCACGGTTGGCCGCAAGGGATGGATGAGCAGCGCATACACAGGATGCATTTTGAAAACTCGCAAATGGATGGGCGAACTGCAACCCGACTTGGTTCACGGACAGGGCACGGAAAAGGAATGCGCGATGTGTGCGGTTCATTCCGGCTACCCCAATGTGGTCACGATCCACGGGAACATGGCGGAACTCCACCGGCTCGGCTTTCAAGGCCATCGCCTTTTCGGCACCATTGCCTCCGTTCTGGAGGGACATGCCCTGGCGCGCACGCGGGGCGTGTTTTGCAACTCCGCCTACACCGAAAGCCTCGTGAAGCCACGCGCACGCCGCACATGGCGCGTGCCCAATCCGATCCGGGAGGCATTCTTCCGGCCGGCAACCGGCACACCCGCCGAGGATACGCCGATGATCCTCAACGTCGGCCTGGTCACTCCCCGCAAGCGCCAGCTTGAACTTCTGCGTGCGTTGAGAGATTTGGCACAAGACGGCCATGCGTTCAAAATTGTCTTCGCCGGCGGTTTGTCGGAAAATACCGAATACGGCAGGCAGTTTGCCATGGAACTGCGGTCCGCTGAGAAGGAAGGAATCGCCGAATTCGCCGGATTCCTCGATGCGGATCAACTGATCGCTCTCATGGACCGTTGCTCCGGTTTTGTCCACTACCCCTCCGAGGAGGCATTCGGTCTGGTGGTGGCGGAGGCGATGGCCCGCGGACTCAAGTTCTTCGGTGCGGATCTGGGCGGCATTCGCGACATTGCGGAGGGAATTCCCAGTGCGGAAGCTCACGAGTCCATGCCAAGCCTATCTGCCGGCATAGCCAACTGGCTGCAGGCGGGAGCACCACGCCAGCCCGAAGCGGCCGATGAAATCGCCAGGCGATACCATCCCAAGATCATCGCGGCTCGTCACCTGCAGATCTACCGGGAAGTTCTGGAAAGGCAGTGATGATGAATACTGAATGTTGAATTTTTGAATGCAGGGCTGGAAACCAGCCAGCACACTGGCTCTGAAATCCGACATTCAACATTCAAAATTTATAATTAGCAACGCAGTTGCATCCCATGCGCGTCCACCTCGTCACCTACGCCACGCCGCGGTTCTACCTCCGGCAGACGATCCTCGGTCTCTCCGCGCGAATCAACCACGTGGCGGACACCGTGACATCGTGGAATCCGGAAAGACTGCGCGCCGCAGGCTTCGAGCGCGATATGCCTGGCATCGATCTCGCCGCACGCGGCTCCGGCTTCTGGGCCTGGAAGCCCTACATCATCGCGAAAAAGCTCGCAGAGGTGCCCGACGGCGACATGGTGTTCTACTGCGATGTGGGGCGGCGCTATCCTTACAAGACCCTTGAACATTCCATTGCAGGTTATTTGGAATGGATGCGAAAGGAATGCCAGGAAGTCATGCCCGGGCTACACATACCATGGAAAGGCCCCATGTCGATGTGGACCAAGCGCGCAGCCTTTCATGCCATCGGTCTCGATGAGGAAACGGCCTACAGGGCTGCGCCCATCCAAGCCAGCTTCTCACTCTGGATTGCGGGAAATAACAGCCGCAGATTATCCTCCGAATGGTTCGGGCTTTGCTCAATACCGACGCTGATCAACGATGACCCATCGCCCGGCCCATTGGTGGAATTGCCCGACTTTTTTGAGAACCGCCACGATCAATCCCTGCTTTCGCTATGTTCCCTCAAGGCCGGAATCAGAGGTATCGACCTAGGCACCACGATGCCGGACGTCGACACCCAACACCCAGACGAGATCCTCGATCTCCTAGGCCATCAGCGGCCTGAAATTCCGCTGGCAGGCAAAATGCTTGAAAAGCTCGCTGCTGGATTAGCCGCAGCGGAGCGGTTGGTGCGACGCCGCCTCAAATTTGGCGAAGCCCGACCGGAGCCAACGTTCCAAAATCGGAATTCCAAACACGCATGAGAAAGCGCAGAAGCCATCCTCACGACCCACATATTTCCAACGGTCGTTTCGCCGAATGGTTGATTTTTCTTTCCCGCCATCGTATCCCGGGACTGTTCCGGCTGTTCTCTGGCTACTTGAATTGCGATTTGGGAATGCCTCTGCCGACATCGGTGTTTCTACCCCATCCTTTCGGAATCATTCTCACAAGAGGTGCCATGATCGGGGACGATGTGGTGATCGGACATCAGGTAACCATCGGCAACCGAGGTGGCGTCATGGCCGGACCCAGAATCGGAAACCGGGTTTACATTGGTGCGGGAGCCAAAATTCTTGGAGCAGTCACAATTGGTGATGACGCGGTGATTGGGGCGAATGCCGTCATCACAAGGGATGTCCCCGAGGGTGCCACGGCGGTCGGGGCCAATCGCATTCTTTCACGGAAAGTTTGATGGCTTATTCAATCTCCAGATCATATCTCCCAGGATTTTTCGAGCCTTACTCCACAGGTTTCCACGCTTTGGCGGCATTTTGCTGTACGAATGCCGCCCGCGGAATGACGCATGAGACCCGTTCCACTTAAGCATTCTTGCAAGCCGAAACGTCAGTCCCAACGAAAGATCATGGAAAAACACTTTCCTTGATCGACTTTTTCAATTCCTGGTGGTGTGAATTGGCCGGGCGGGGCTGGGAAGCGGTGGTGTTGCATTCATGGCAGGAGTTGCCGCAGAACATCGAGTCTGACATTGATTACGCGGTAAGAGGACCCAAGCCGCCCGAACTGCTGCGATTATTGGCTGGTCACGCTCGCCATCACGGTTGGCGGCTGGTTCAGGTCATCGAGCACGAACCGGATGCGTTCTTCTGCGTCTGCCAGCAGGCAACGCCGCCGTTCGATTCGCTGCAATTGGACGTAGCCTGGAGTTACAGGCGTCTGGGTCATTCGCTTGTGCCGGGAGAACTGCTTTTTGAAAATCATCGCGCCGCAGCCGGCAAGGCATTCCGAGTGCCCTCGCCAGGCTCGGAATTCACCTATCTGCTGGCAAAGGCGGCCGCAAAAGGCAAAGAGTTCGGTAAAATTCGGGAACGCGCGACCTCGTTGCTCGCGGAAGACCCGGAAGGGTGCCGCGAGATCGCCTCAAAAGCTTTCGGGAACACTCTGGAATCGGGTGCTTCCATCATGGATTGGGAAATCTGGTTTGCTTCCGCACCTGCTTTCGGTCCGATACGGCATGGACGCCGGTTTGGAACAGAGGAATGCAAACTTTGCCTGCGACGAATCGTTCATCCGACTGGCTACAAGCTTACACTCGGATTGTCGCCCAGCGACCCGGCTGTGTCTCGCGTGACGGATAAGTTACGCCCCTCGTTCCGCGAGGTGGTGAATGGCAATCTTGTGACATCCCTGAATCGTCTTCGCCTGCCACTCCACCTGATTCGCACGCGTCTTGTGGTCGAGGCGGATCAAGCCAAGGTCTCCGATGATTCGGAGGTAGCGGCAGCAACAAGGGCAATCCAGAGCCTGGCCGACCGCATGGATCGCCGCCTAGCGCACCATGAACACAAACGGGGATCCTCATGGCAAAAAACCTGTTCGCAAACAGCAACGTCGTCACCGGACCACGATTGAAGGTTCTTCTGATAGCCTATGCATGTGAACCGAACCGTGGCTCTGAGCCAGGCACGGGGTGGAATATGGCATTAAGACTAGCTGCAAGACATGAAATTACCGTGGCAACCCGTGCCAACAACCATGGATCAGTCGAAGCCGTGCTGAGCGATGCACCGGAAGACAAACGGCCAAGGTTCCTCTATCTGGACCCGCCCGCATGGGCACTGTGGCTGAAGGCACGCGGGATCATGCCAACCCAGTTGTTCTACTTTTTCTGGCAGCAGACGGTTGCGAAACACCTCCGTGATTCCGATGTGCGTTTTGACATCCTGCATCAGCTCACCTTCAACTCCTTTGAAGTTCCGCCCCTTGCCTTTGCTACAACGAGCGGATTCAAGATTTGGGGCCCTGTGGGTGGTGGGCAGACTACACCGATCGGCTTGCTGCGGGCATTCAGCCCGATCGATAGGCTCAAAGAGATCTGGCGAACCCGCCGCGTGACAATTTCATCGAAAACACCATGGGTGCGCAAGGCATTAGGCAATATCCACATGGTTCT
>JBMTCD010000172.1:0-8166 GCA_049430545.1 Luteolibacter sp. | reverse complement strand
AGTTAGCTAGAACGGCCATAGTTGCCGTAATGAAGAAAACGCCCATCAGTAGATTGAGATCTTGACCGCGAATTCCTTGCAGGGCAAGGGTTCCCATTCCAGACCAAGCAAATACGCTCTCAGTAATAAATGCTCCGCCAATTACGCCGGCAAAGTCGGCCACCAAGATTGTGGCCATTGGAATCATTGTGTTACGGAAAGCATGGCGCATAATCACAGTGCGCTCTGAAAGGCCCTTAGCACGGGCAGTGCGGATGTAATCCTGATTAAGCACTTCTAGCAGCGTTCCACGAGCAAATCTGATGTATCCGGCAAAGCCAATCAGAGTAAGTGCAAGTGTTGGCAAAAATAGGTGCGTAACAACATCTAAACTTGAAATCCAATAATCACTAGTTTCTAGTATGTCATTTCGCTGGCCAACTGTTGGGACTGGGCGATAGTTAATTGCATCGGTTTCCATATATGGCTTCCAGGTCTGCATAAGCTTATCTAGTAGCACCAAGCTAGCTGACGCGGAGACTTCGACCACCCTGCTTCCCGGCTCCTTCACCAACGCCGGGGTCGAAACGACCACCAGTTCCACCACCGCAGGCAAGGAGAGCAAGCGCGCGCGAATTCCCGCGAGTGGAGGACGTGGTTTTCTCCGGCTCACCGCCGAGTCAAACTAGGATGGTGGATTGGCGGGTTGGGAACCCGCCAGGAGCGCTGCGACGACCGGTCCCCACCCATGGTCGATTGGCCATATTGGCGGAAACACGTTTCTGGTTTTGGTTGGGATCATCCGGGCAGGCTTTGCTCCCCATGCCACTTGGAGCGAGTCTCGCATTTTCTGGCTTCCCGGCACCAAGAACCCATCCATTCGATATGAGAAAACACCTGACTTCATTCGTATCCCACACCGGCATCACGCCGCTCCCAAAGCCATCGGCAAACAAGCTCCTGCTCTCCCTGCTTGTGGCGGCCGCCACGGCCGGCCACGCCGCCGTCATCACACCGCAAACCGGAGGCTCGATCGACCCCACCGGCGGTGAGGACTGGGACTACGATGCGACCGGCTCGGCGACGCTTGTGGACTTCAATGCTCTCGCAGGCAAAGTCATCCAGGCCAACTGGGCCGGAGTCAGCGGGCAAAGTGGGAATACCATCAATCATGATCCGCTTGACGGTGGGAATGATGACGGAGTCGATGTGCGCATCGATCACTCGCCGGCCAACTTCGCAGCATCCGCATCTACGGCCACTGCTTACAACTCCTCGAACGTGGGATCCGGTTACCGATGGACTGGCACCAATGGTCAGCAGCTGACCATCCGTTTCGGAACGGCTTCCGGAGACACTTTCCAACAATTCACCAATGACCGCGCCGTCAAGGCAGCCGGCTTGATGTTGATGAACATCGGGGGTGCCTACAACGTGGCGATCAAGTATTATGATTCCGCCAACACCCTTCTTTCCTCGCAGAGTTTCTCTGGTAACGGAGACACACAGGCCGGCGTCACCAACGGCGCGGAATTCTTCACGGGCTATGTCAGCAGTTCCGCCAATATTTCGTATTTGACGATCGACATCACCCGCACCACCGGCACCTCCGACATCGGCCTGGACGCGTTGACCTACGTCACCGGACCGGATTTGCTGAGCACCAGCCCCGCGGACAATGCCACCGATGTGGCGCTCGACACCGATCTGACAGCCACCTTCTCGAAGAACATCTCCGCGAACACCGGGTCGATCGAACTCCGTCTTGCCAGCGACAACAGTGTCGTCGAGTCCTTCGATGTCACCAACTCCGCCGAGGTGTCCATCGTTGATAACGTGGTGACCCTCAACCCCACTTCGGATCTCATCCTGAATACCACATACACCGTCGAGATTCCCGCCGGTGCGTTTGTGGCCGGCGGCGTTGAGACGAGCCTCGCGACCTGGTCCTTCACACCGGTTCCACAGAGCACCACCATCGACTTCGATCCGACCGGGGAATTCACCGCCGAGTTTTCCGCGGGTGGATACTCCGAGGATACCACCGGGGGCCTCGACAGCTCGGTCGGCGTCGCGATCAACGGAAATGTCCAAGGTGTGACCAGTCTCGACGGACCGCAGCGGTCCTGGCTTCCTTCCGGATCCTTCAGCCAGGGAACCACGATGACCGTCGGGGCCTTCTTCAAGGCGAGCAGCCTTGCCTCGGGTGAGGTTCTCCGGTTGGGACTCACCAATGGCGGGACCGACACCTTCGCCGGCCTTCCCTACGGCAGCATCAACTGGGACGGCACGAACGCCCAACTCGATGTCCGCACCGGCGTGGCCACCGACCCCACGACCTTCCCCCTCGCGACGGGGCAGTGGTACTACTTCGAAGCCTCTTTCACCCGCGGGGCCAGCAACTCGGTCACTTATGAACTCGCCGTCGCCAACGCCGATGCCTCGGGGAACGTGGGCAGCACCATCAGGAGCTTCTCGCAGCTATCCGGCGCCAATATGGACGCCGCTCAGCAAGACCAGGCCATCTACGCGGCCTTCCGGGGCATGAATGCCGCCGGCGTGCTCGACAACTTCTACGCCTCGAGAGTCGGCGCATCCCAGTTGCGGCTCAGCTACGCCGAGTGGATCGATGGGTTCTTCCCCGGCGAAACGAATCCGGCCATCATCGGCCTGGGTGCGGACCCGGACGCCGACGGCATCGGCAACGGGGTGGAGAACTTCTTCGGCACCGCGCCGGATGGGTTCTCGCACGGCCTCGCCGCAGGCACGGTGAGCGGCGGCACCTTCACCTTCACCCACCCGCAGGGGACCCTGGCCGTCGACCTCGCCGCGAGCTACCGCTGGTCGACGGACCTCCAGTCCTTCAACGCCGATGGCGCCACCGACGGCGACGGCACCAAGGTGGACTTCACCGTCCAGCTCGATACGCCCGAGGCGGGCACCACCACCGTGACGGCCACCGTCGACCCCGGCGGCACCGCCACCGACAAGCTGTTCGTGGACGTGCAGGTGACGCAGCCCTGACGGCACCCGCCTTCCAGGAAGATGCCAGCAAGGGACGGAAAGGTGCTCCGTTTGTGAACATGAAGGACCGGTTTCGATATCTGCTCGTCATCCCGTTGTGCTGCCTTCCGGCCGGCGCGGGGGCGGGCACCGTCGATTTCGACCCGGCCGGCGAATACGCGGCACAGTTCAGCAATGCCATCTACAGCGAGGCACCCGGCGCCGGCCTAGCCGGCTCGACCGCCATCACGCTCGGCAACCTGGCGGTGAGTTCCTTTGATGGCCCGCAGTCGGAGTCGCTGGCTGCCGGATCTTTCGTCGATGGGGCCCGCGTCACCGTGGGCGCGTTCTTCAAGGCGGGTTCCCTCGGGACCTCCGGGCACCTGTTCCGGTTGGGACTCACCAACGGCGGGAACGACAACTTCGCCCTCCTTCCGTTCTCGACCATCGAGTTGAGCGCGTAGGAAACGCCGTCGTAGCGGCCCATCTTCGCGCCAGAGCCGCGTGACCATAAGCCACGGTCTTCCCAGCTTTTGGTGACGTGGTCGGAGATCAGGACGGCGGCACCGGCCTTTTCGGCAAATGGCCTGACCTCGTCCTGAATGAAGCGAAGAACTTCGTCGGCCTTGTCCTCGTTCAAGCCTGCGGCAGCCATGCACTCGGCCATGCCGTCGATGACGACAAGTGTCGGGTGGTGCCTCGCTGCCCACCGCTGCGCGAGCAGGATTTCGCCAGGCGCGGAATCGTTGAGATACTGGCATCGGTGCATCAGGTCTTCGGGATCGGCACCGAGTTGGAGCGAACGGCGGGTGAATCCCGCAGGGACATCCTCAGGGTCGATGTAGAGCACGGTGCCGCCGGATTTCATCACGGCATTGCTCAAGGCGATGGCGATTTTGCTCTTGCCGGTGCCGGGTTCGCCGTGGATCTCGTTGATCCTACCTGCATACAGCATGCCCGTGCCGATGCCCACGTCCGCGACGGTCGGAAGCTCCGGCTGGCAGCCATTCAGGATGAACTCCCGCAGGTCGATGAAGGATGGCTTGGCCTTGTCGTGCTCGGTTTCCCATGCATCCCACGATGCCGCGCCAAGATTCGTGGCGAGCAATGACTGGCGGCGCAATTCGCCGTCCACGGTGCGCCAACCATCGGGACACCTGGACAGGCGCGACGGATTGCGGTTCTGCGTGTCCAGGTCCATCCCCTCGAAGAGCTTCCAGATGACATCAACCCGATGCTCATATTCCTTCGCGTCACGGGCATCGACCCGCACAATGGCATGCAGGCTTTTGTTTCCAGAGTCGATCAAGGCGACGACCGGCAAGCCGCTTTCGAGGATGCGGCGATACTGCTCGGCTTTGGGGATCGGGTTGCCGTCCTTGTCACGGTCGAACTCGACCAAGGAATGGCGGAACTCGGTGACATCCGCATCCTTGGATCCACCTTGGGTCATCGGGTTGATGCGAAAGAACAACCCGAGCTTGGTGCCGAACATGCGGTCGATGCCGCCTTTCTTCTCGACCCGCGCCAGCCACTCGGCGGTTGTCATGGTGACACCTATTCGAGGGGCGACTTCACCGTCCACATCCTCGGCCGCCGGGGAGACGGCGACATGCTCGTTCGGGCGGAAGCAAGCTGCCAGCAGCGCCGGGAATCCGCCCTCAATCGGCTCAGGCGGCCCGGTGACGCACCGTGGCTTCGGGCAGGAGGCGTGACCTTTCGCCACGATGCCCAACGGCTTACGGGCATCTCCGTTGAATGCTGACTGGATCGTCTGCCGTGCCTCGGATTCGCTCAGGCCATCGGCCATGGCTCGCGCCAGCAACCGGGATTCGGCATCGGCTTTCGGTTGGCCGGCATCGCGGAACTGGCACGCGGCATCGAACAACTCGGCGTTGCGCGTTCCCTCCGGTGCGCCGTGTTCCAGGTAATCGAGGGTGCGCTTGGGCAGCGGCACGGCGACCGCCGACGATTGGTATTTGGGCATCGGTCGGTTTCAGGTCGGGAGTTTTGAAGGAATTTCCGACGAATCGTTGACACCTGCCGCATTCATGGACGGCCTCCTGATTCTTCGGCATGGTGGGTTGTCTTCGATTGGTCATCGCTGGCGGCGGGGGGATTTCGGTCCTCCCGCCGCTTTTGCTTGAGCAGGTCGTGGAACGCATCCTGCCGTTGCCAGCGCGCCAGCCGTCGCACATGCCGCCTGGGTGGCCGCAGGTTGAACTGTCGGGAGAGGATGCCCAGCCGTCTGCTGATGGCGGCGGCGGTGCAACCGGCACGGCGTGCGCAAGCACGGATCGCGTCCCACTCGTCACCGAGCAGGATGCGCCATGAGACGAGTGTAATTCGCGGGTCGCCGGTGAGGAACGTCCGGGCGACCGCTTCAACGATGAGGATCATCGAAGGCGTGTTGCGCTCTGGTGTCGTGTCGTCCGGTTCCAGCAGGTCAACCGGGTGGGTCGTGTCCACGGCGGCGGGCCTTCCGTCTTGATCAAACCAAGTCATGGCCGTGGAAGGGGTTGGAGGTTTGACCGATGGACGCGACCGGCTGGATCGGGTTGATCGTCATCAGGTCGATGGCGGCATCGAGATCGGTGACGCGGAACCGGATGGCGCGACCGATCCGGATGAACGGGACGAGTCCGCTCATGCGCCAGTTGAATAGCTGGCGGGGACGGACGCGGAGATATTCGCAGGCTTCCGTTTCGGTGAGCAGGCGACCTTCAGTGGTGTTGGCTTGTGTTTGCATTTCGCCAACCGCGCCGTGTCAACTGAACGTCGGGATTGTCGAAAGATGCGTCTTCATGCGTCAACTTGGGTCAGGGGAAATGTGGTTACGTAACCACAATTGAGCCAGCGGTGGCGGGAGAACCTCCGGATGGCAGGAAATTTCGGCGCGAAACGAAATTTCCTTCCGGGACGAGATTGTCTGTGCGCACGGAAAATGTCTTCCCGGGAAGATATTTGCCGTGGCCTGCGATTGATCCGCAGAATGTGTAGACGAATACACTTTTGCCCTGCCACACCGCTTGTCCTGCCGGCAGGACAAATCTCATTGCGCAATGAGATTTTGTGGACGTGCGAAAAATGTCTGCCCGGACAGACGTCTGCCACAACCTGTGACTTATTCACAAATTGTCGTTACGTAACGACAATTGCCCGGCGACGGTTTGGCTCGAAACGAGGGTTTTTCTACACGTGTAAAAAAAGTTCATCCCGGGATGAATTTTCGCCTCGCCAGGAGATCTCCTGCCGGAAGGAGATTGTTAAATCGATTCAACAATTGCCGCCGAGATTGTCATACCGGTATGACAAACTGCGGCCGACAACCGGGAGTCGGCAGGCCAAAATATTTAATCGATCTAAGATTTCGGCGCGCGCCGAAAATATCCGCGCACACGGAAGAGCCAGATTTTCTTGCAGGAAGGGAAATTGTCTGTGCGCGCAGACAATGCCCCCGGCCCCGCCGACGCCACTTATTCACAATTCGTCATGCCGGCATGACATTTCCAGCCGCCTGTATCCCCCGCCTTCAGGGGAATTGTTTGCGCGCGCCAACAATTCCAAAGTGTCGTCGCCCCCCCATTTGTCCTCACGTAAGGACAATTATCGTTGCGCAACGAGGTTTTTGACCGTCAGCAAAATGTCTTTACGCAAAGACAATTGCCGCCCCGGAACGTCAAGCCCGAAGGCCGGAGATTGTTTGTCCGGCCAAACAAATCTGCCCTTGTCGTCGGAAAACCCGTGGACGCTCACAAGTTTCCGCAGACCCGATGCTGTGAAACATTGACCACTAAGCCTCAGTTGGTCGCGACTCGGGGGGCATGATACCAAACCACGCCTTGGCCGTCTCCTCATCCACGACTTCCCGGTAATGGCGGAAGATGATCGCGGGAGAGTTTCCTGATTCCAGAGCAGTGCGAGCGACATCGCCGGTGAGCGCCACGCGATAGCTGATGTAGGAATGGCGCAGGACGTTTTGCGGCCAGCCGATTTTCAGCTTCTTGGCGAGGGTGGTCGCTTCTCTGCGGATTTCCATGGTGGAGATCACCGCACCTTGGGCGATGAATGGCGCGAGCCATGCCGCGAGATTGTCAGAAATCGGAATGATGCGGCGGGCGGCGGTCTTTGCCTGTGTGGCGCGGAGTTCGATGATTCGTCGCGCCAGATTCACCGCGCTCCAGTCGAGTCGGGAGAGTTCGGCGGCGCGGATGCCGGAGAACCCGCTGATCGTGAGCAGCGGGATCAGATGGGACGGGGCCGCCCGCAGGAGCTTTTCAAACTGCTCCGGGGTGAAAATCTCGTTGTCTTTGGGCGGAACCTTCACCTTGCGGACCAGTTCCGCCTGTGTGACTTCGGATTTCGGCAGGTAATTCCGCTGTTTGGCGAAGCTGAACATCACCCGGATATTTCGGAGGCGATTGTTGCGGGTGACGGCTGAACTGGTGGTCTTGCGAAGCCATTGGTCGATTTCCTCGCTCTTGACGTGAAGGATCGGGCCGGGAAACGAGTCGGCGAAGAGTTTGAGGATGGCTTTCAGTTGGCCGAGGTAGGACGCGCTCACGTCGTCCTGCTTTTTGGCGACCAGCAGTTCCTCATAAACCTGCGGCACGGTCATGCCGAGCGTGATGCCCTGATTCTGCTTGAGGAATCCCTGCACGGCGGCGAGCAGTGGCATGTCGCCCAGCAGCTTGCGCGCCGTCGCGTATTCTTCCGCCGCCGAGAGCATCGGCGTATCCAGTGGGGTGAGAATCTTGCGGATCGCGTGGAAGGTTTCGCGGTCGCGGGATGTCAGGTCGTTGTTGCCCGAAAGCCCGCGCTGGATTTTCTCGGCGGCAAGCTTGGCCTCGCGCTTCGCCTTTTCGATGTCGGTGAACATCCGTCGTTGCCGCCTGCCGTCGAGGTAGAAGGCGATGGTGTAGCGGATCTTCCCTCCGACCGTCCCGGCGTAGATCGGGATGGAAACGGACCCATGGCGGATCACGGTGTGAGGACCTTCGGCATCCCGGTTCGCGGACTGGGATCGGACACCCGTTGTCAGAAATTTGTCAGACATACTGCTGTGCGGTTGTCAACCGACGTCAGCGCCTATGTCTTTTCCGTTTGTATCTCTTTGAAAATCAAAGAGGAGTGCTCGAAAGAGGACTCGAACCTCCACGGGTTGCCCCACTAGATCCTTAGTGG
>JBMTCD010000171.1:0-8195 GCA_049430545.1 Luteolibacter sp. | reverse complement strand
GCGCCGGCCGAGATGTCGGGCCGGCCGTCGCCGTTGAAATCGGCCACGGCAAGGCCCTCGTTGCGGTCTTGGTGGAGTTCCTGCGCCCGGAAGCGCGGCCAGGCGGGCTCGGAGGCGGCGTCCTTGGCGATAGCCGGATCCGCCTCCGCGGCGATGAATGCGAGGCACAGCGCGGCAGGGCGGACAACGAGGCGGGCGGGGCGTGTGTGCATGCAGGCGGCGGGAGGATGGTGGATGAGGCCGGGCAGTTTTTTCTCCCGGACGGCGGGAGGGATTACGGTGCCGGCACCATGCTCTTTGCGAATGTCGTGGAATGGCCCGGTTTTAACCCGAAAACCGAAATCAGAACCACGAAAAACACGAAATTTCACGAAAGGAAGAGGGTTTGTGGGTTTTCATATCCTCACCCGTTGAGGCAGGCATCTAATGAGGCAAACTCTTCATTTTTTGTGGTTTTCGTGACTTTAGTGGTTTCTTCTTTGGAATCCGCGTTTATTTCAAGCTCAGAAAGTAGCTGAACAAATCGCTGACCTGCTGATCGGTGAATCCGTCGATCAGGCCCTCCGGCATCAGGGAGCGTTTGGCAATCTGGTGGGAGGCGATGCTGGCGCGGGGAATGACAAGGTCGTCGGCACCGATGCGGCGGAGGGTGAGGGCCTCAGCGGATTCGGAGGCGAGAAAGCCGCTGGCGAAGGTGCCGTCGGTGAGGCGGATGTCGTGGCGGTAGTAGCCGCTTTCGAGTTGTTCGTTGGGGGTGAGGATATTGCGCAGCAGCGAGTCGATGCCCATGGCGCCGGCGCCGCTGAGATCGGGACCGATGGCGATGCCCTCGCCCTGGACCTGGTGGCACATGAGGCAGGAAGTCTGGGCGAGCCGTTTGCCACGGGCGATGTCGCCGGGTTGGCTGGCAAGGGCCCGGAAGCGTTCGAAGCGGGCTTGGGCGAGGCGCTCCTGTTCGGGCGTGCGGGTTTCGGGTTTTTCCAGGCGGGACGCGCGCATGCGGATGGCGGCCGGGTTTTCGGGGCCGAGGGTGGCGAGGATTTTCTCGACGGAAGCGGCATCGAGGTCGGGGAATCGGCCATCGGCGACGGCGGTGGCGAGGGCTTCGGCTTTTTGCGGTGTGGCGACCATGCCATCGACGGCGAGGTTGCGCAGCGCGGCGGGCATGGCGGGCCAGCGGGCGGCGATGGGGGAAATGATGGCGGGATCGGCGATGGACCCGAGGGCGAGAATGGCTTCGCGGCGCAGGCCGTCGTCGGCATGGTCGAGAAACGGGAGGCAATCGTCGATGACGGCACCTGCCATTTCGCGCAGGGCGGCGAGTCCGGCCGCGATCTCGGCGGGGCTGCGCGCGGGGTCGCGCATCCATGGGCGAACGGTGTCGGCCAGTGCGGCGATGCGGAAACGGCGGGCGAGATCGATGACGAGGCGGGCGTTTTCAGGAGACGGGGCATCCGCCATCTGGCGGGCACAGGCATTGCCGACGAGGCTGGCGAAGCCGGGGCGGGCGGCGGTTTCCGGGGCAAGCTGGCCCATGGCACGGAGCAAGGCGGTGCGGGACGCGGTGCCGGCGAGCAGGGCTTCGAGCGAACCGAGGATTTGCGGGTCTTCGAGGTGTTTGCCGAGCAGGGTGAGCTCGGCGGGAAGAAGCGGGCGGTCGAGTTGCGGCAGGATGGCGGTGAAAAGGCGGGCGGCCTCGCGGGAATCATCGAACGAGCGCGCGGCGACCAGGGCGGCCTCGACCGGCAGGCTTCCGGCGGCAAGCAGCCCGCGGGTGGCTTCGGGATGACCGGAAAGCAACCAGCGGACGAGGTAGCGCTCGAACTCGCGGTCGTAGGAATCGCGGGATTTGCCTGCAAGCGGCGGGCGCACGAGTGACGCGGCGGCGCTCAGCATGGCCGGAGTGGGCGATGCGTGATCGCGCATGCACTGGATGATGGCGGTGCGGACGCGGTAGTGGGTCTCGGCCGCGACTTGCTCCAGCAAACGCATGATTTCCGCCTCGGGCAGCGAGGTCTCACCGGCAATGCGGATGGCTTCGAAGCGGAGGGTGGGTTCTTCGGACCGGATCGCGGGCAGGAGCACATCCGGCGTGATGGCACCGAGCCTTTCGAGCGCCCAGAGCGCGGCGCTGCGGCGGGCGGTCGGGGTCTCGGCGGCCGTGGCGAGCCCGCTGAGCATGGGAACGAGGGCGGTGGCCTTGCGGTCGCCGATTTCGTTCCAAGCCAACATCGATAGGCGTGCGTTCGGGCCCCCAAGGAGCGGGAGGAGTTCGGTGTCCGCGAGTGCGGCGAGATCGATGCGTGGCGGAGCGGATTGGGAGCTGTGCCGGATGCGCCAGATGCGCCCGCGCGACTTGTCGCGGTCCGGGTGGCTGCGGGGGACTTCGTTGTGGGAGATGATTTTGTTGTACCAATCGACGACATAGAGGCAGCCGTCGGGGCCGAAGTGGACGGCGACCGGGCGGAACCAGATGTCGTCGGTGAGCATGAAATCGGCGCCTTTTTCGTAGATCGGGTGGCCGTTGGCGTCGCGGGCGAGGGAAACCGTCTGGATGCGGTTGGTGATGGGATTGGCGAGGTAGAAGAGCTGGCGGCCCTGGGGATCGTTGGCAAAGGGCGAGTGGACGTCGTCGGCGAGTGCGAGCCCGCTGAGGCCGGTGCCACCCATTTGGCTGCCCCGGGTGGATGGCGGGAGGATTGGTGCATCGTCCCTCATGCGCGGGCCGAAGGGGGTGGGATAGTGGGTTCCGGGGACGAATTCGGCGACGGGGTAGCCCATGTCGTTGGCTTCCTGGATGAAGGTTTCGCCCAGGCGGGAAATGACCAGGCCCCAGATGTTGTTGGGGCCTCCGGTCAGGTTTTCGAAGCGCGAGCCGTCGGGCTTGAAGCGGGCGAGCTTGCAGTGATCGAAGGTGATGGCCGCGTTGCCGCAGGCGAAGGGCGAGCCGCAGGGACGGCGGACCTGGGAGCGGTTGAAGGCGCCTTGCGCGACGTAGATCCAGCCACCGGGCGGGCGCTCGAACTGGTGGGGAAACAGGTGGGAATCCTCGATGCCGAAGCCCTTGAGGACGGTTTCGTGGCGGGTGGCGGCGGTGCCGCTTTCACTGATGTAGCGGCGGATTTCCGGACCGTGCTGGGCGAGCACGCCGTCCTTCATCGGCAGGACGCCGAGCGGGATGGCGAGGCCTTCGGCGAAGCTGCGGGGAGTCTGGAGGGTGGGTGCGTTCGGTTCGTCGAAGACGAGCAGTCGATCGCGCCCGCCGGCGGCGAAGAGCGCCTCGGCGGCCTGCCGGTCTTCGTTGGCATCGACCGGGTATTCGACGGCGGTCATGGTCCACATGCGGCCGTGGCGGTCCCAGCTGACGGTGATGGGTTTGTTGAGGCCCTGGGCTTCGGAGGCGACGAGTTCCGCGGTGAAGCCATCGGGAAGAACGAAGGATTGGCGTTGCGGCTCGGGTTCACGGGGGGCATTGGGGTCGGGTTTTTCCCAGCTCGCGGCACCCGGCGTGGCTGGCAGCGCGGCGAGGAGGATGTCCTTCATTTGGATGAGGAACTTTCCGCCGCCGTGGGCCTGGAGTCCGAAGAAGCCGTCGCGCGGGATGGCGTTGTCCTTTTCCACGAAGTCGGTGACGAGGACATCGTTGATCCAGACGCGGATGCGCGGTCCTTCGCAGCGGACGCGGAACCGGTTCCAATCCCAATCGCGGACGGCGGCCTTGAGCGCCCCGGGGTCGAGCGGGCCGGTGAGCTTGGCGCGGCGGGATTCGTCGTAGAGGTCGCCCCAGTAGCCGCTGCCGGCATCGACCTGGTAGCCGATCATTTCGTGGCTGCCGGGCTTGCGGATGCTGCGGATTTGGAGGCCGGAATTCTGGAAACCCTCGCCTTGAAGGAGGCGGAGTTGATAGGTGAGTTCGAAGTTCTGATAGGATTTCTCCGAGGTGAGGAAGGTGTTGCGGGGGATCTTTTCGGTGAGCGAGCCACCGGTGATTGCGCCGTCCTTGACCGTCCACCATTTTTCCTCGCCGGCCAGGGGTTTCCAGCCGGCGAGCGTCTTGCCGTCGAAAAGGGCGACCGGCGCCGCATGGATGATGCCCGCGTACAGGATGAGCAATGCGGAGGCTCTCATGGCAGTGTGAAGTCGAAGACGATGACGCGCTCAAGGCAGGGGATGACGATGTCCTTGACCTCCTCGTGGATCGGGTGGGGGAGGTAGGCGTCGCGGCTGGCCGGGCTGTCGAAGGTCATGATAAAGCCGTGCGTGAACCCGTCGTTGAGCCCTTCCGGGCTGTCGTAGGGGCCGTATTCGAAGGCGAGCATGCCGGGTATGCGCCCGAGCATGCCTTGCATCGCCGCGAAGCAGCCGTCGATTTGATCCGGGGTGATTTCCGGTTTGAATTGGAAGATGCCGTAGTGTCTGACCATGGGATGGATGGGTGTGGTTGGATTAGTGGGTTGGGGAAAAGCGTCTTCAAGCCTTTGCCGCGGCGATCAGCCGCATCAGTGCGTGCGCGCATTCACGGGCGAATTCCGGGCTGTTGATCTCTGCCCCGATCTCCCGCACGGGATGTCTGGAAGTCTCCTTGATGGCACCAAACAAAGCCTCGTCGGCCACGGGATCGTGAAACGGCTGGCCGGCCGCGGAAATCACCGAGACCGCCTTCATCGGCAGCAGGATCTCGGCCGGAGCACGATAGGCATTGGTTTTCTCCGCGAGCATGCGGCCGAGCCGGGCGCACTCGCCGGCGGTGGTGCGCATCAGGGTGACCTGGGGATTGTGCTGATAGAAAAGCCGCTCCGCATATCTCTCCGGCACGGATGCGGGCTCGCCGAAGTTCACCATGTCGAGGCAGCCGGGCGCGACCACCGCCGGCACTCCGGCGCGGGCCGCGGCGTTCATCCGGTCGGGGCCGGCGCTCAGCACCCCGCCCGCCAACTCATCGGCCAGCTCGGTGGTGGTGATGTCGAGCACGCCGGCGACAATGCCGGAATCGATGATGGCCTCCATCGACCTGCCTCCCGCGCCGGTCGCGGCAAACACGAGAACCTCATAGCCGTTTTCCTCAAGGATACGCCGGGCCTCGCTCACGCAGGCGGTCGTGTTGCCGAACATCGAGGCGACGATCAGCGGCTTGTCACAAGACGTCCCGATCCGCGCCTCGACCATGCCGCAAATGGCACCCGCGGCACGGGTGAAAATAAGCCGGGAAAGCCGGTTGAGCCCGGCGATGTCGGTGATGCTCGGCATCATCATGATGTCCGAGGTGCCGAGATAGTGCGCGGTGTTGCCGGAGGCGAGGGTCGAGACCATCAACTTGGGAAAACCGACCGGCAGGGCGCGCATCGCGGCGGTGGCGATGGCCGTGCCGCCGCCGCCGCCGAGCGAAATCACGCCGTCGATCCGGCCCTCCCGCTGCAGCCTGCCAAGCAGCGCGGGGGCGGCCCGGCTCATCGCGGTGACCGCCTCGCCGCGGTCCCGCCGGGCAATCACGGCGGCGAGGTCGAGCCCGGCCGCTTCCGCCACCTCTGCGCGCGTGACGTCCGGAGCGACCGTGGGTTCCGCACCGGTGCCGACATCGATGAGCAGTGGCGTGTGCCCCCGCTCGCGTACGATGCCGGCGATGAATGCGTGCTCGGCTCCTTTCGAGTCGAGGGTTCCCAGGATGGCGATGGTGGCCATGGTCAGCGTTTGATGGTGATGGATTTGAACTCGCGTGTCAGGCGGGTGAGCGATTCCTCCACCGCCATGCGTTCCAGCGATGAGGCACCGACGAAGCCGGCGCATTCGGTTGCCTGGATCACGCGGTCCGCATCCTCCGGCGTGTTGATCGGGCCGCCATGGCAGAGATAAATGATATCATCGCGCACCGATTTCCCTGCATCGATGATCGCCCGGGTGCGGCGGATCGTTTCCTCCCAAGAAACCACCGCGCCCGTCACGCCGATCGATCCTCCGACGGTGGTGCCGACATGGGCGATGATGGCATCGGCACCGGCCTTCGCCATGGCGGCCGCCTCTTCGGGGCTGCCGACATAAACAATGGAAAACAAGTCCATGCGGCGGGCGAGCGCCACCATTTCAACCTCCTTGCCGACGCTCATGCCGGTTTCCTCGAGGATCTGGCGGAATTGCCCATCGACGATGGTGTGGGTGGGGAAATTGTTCACGCCGGAGAAGCCCATGTCCTTCACCTTGCCCAGCCAGTGCCACATCCGCCGGCGCGGGTCGGTGGCGTGCACGCCGCAGATCACCGGGACCTCGTTGACCAACGGCAGCACCTCGTATTCGCCGATCTCCATCGCCACGGCGTTGGCGTCGCCGTAGGCCATCAAGCCGGCGGTGGACCCGTGGCCCATCATCCGGAAGCGGCCGGAGTTATAGATGATGATGAGGTCGGCGCCGCCCTTCTCGATGAATTTGGCGCTGATTCCCGTGCCGGCTCCGGCGGCGATGATCGCCTGGCCTTTAGACAGCGTGTCGTGTAACCGCTCGAGGACTTCCCAGCGGGTGTAGGGGTTTCCGATCCCGGTCCATGGATTGGGCATGGCGGATCCATGACCCGGGAGCGCCCGCCCCGTCGAGCCATTGCAGGGCGCAGGGGCACACCATTATTTGCCCGAAATCCACATGGATTTCCTGCTGCGGAGACGAGGCCAGGATTCCACCACCATCCATGACCGGTGACGGCCCCACCGTGGCAGGGCTTGGACCTGGAATTCAGAGCGCCGACTTGACCTGTTGTTCCTCATCCACCTTCAGTGCCCGGTAGCCGCCGATGGAGCGGAAGTAGAAAATGAGGAAGAGGAATATCACGGCCATCGCGGCGGGAATCAGGGAGTCCACCTGCAAGGTGCGGCGGTTGCCGCGGACGTCCGCATCCACGAGCGTTTGCTGATCGGGAGTGAGTTGTGCCGCCATCTCCTTCTGATCCTCGGTCGCCACCCCGGCTTCGACCGCTTTGCGGGCGGCCGCGCGTGACTTGGCGACTTCGAGCGCGCGTGGCTCGATCGGCTGCACCGGTTTGAAAAAGAGGAAGCGGCTCGCCTCATCGATGCGGTGTTCCTCGTAGAGTTCCGGGCTGGCTTCGCGCAGCTCCTCGGCGGCCAGACGGTCCTTGAAATAACCTAGGCCGGGCGAACCGATCAGCCCGGCGGACATCATGCCGACGCCGCCCATGAGGCTCATGGCCACCGCGCCGGTGCTGGGGAAGCGGTCGCCGACGACGGCCAGCATGGTGGGCCAGAAGAAGGTTTTGCCGACGGCGTAAACCGCCAGCGCGCCGAAGGCGGGGCCGAAGGTGCTGACGGCGCTGACAAGATTCAGTCCGAGGACCGCCAACAGCGAGCAGACGAAAAGCAGGCCGATGGGGCTGAGGCCGATGTGTTTTTCGATCCAGTGGGCGCAGAAGCGCAGGCCGAACATCAGCAGCGAGGTGAACACGAACAGGATCTTGCCCTGGTCCGGAGTGAGCAGCACGCCGGTGATGTTTTGAATCCATCCGTCGGTGCCGAGCTCCACCGCGCCGATCAGGGCGTGCGCGATGAACAACAGGAACAGCAGCCAATGGCCGATGGAGAACCGGGTGATCCCCGCCACAACGGCGAGCAGGCCGATGCCAACCACCGCCGCGAGCACGGTCGGGATCGTGGCGCTGGAAAAATATGGCTCAAGTGTGCCTTTGGTGAACAGATAAAGCATGAAGCAAACCACCGCACCGCTGAGCAGGCCGACGTCTTTGAACATTTCCCCGATCTTGAGCCCCTTGGCCGAGGCCTCCGACTTCGGATACTTCTGGCCGAGGAACATGATGCCGTAAATGACGGTCGGGACGAGGTAGAGGGCGAGTTGCCATTGCCATGGCCATGGGTTCGCGCCGCTGCCCAGGGTCCAGCCGATGACGCCGCCGAAGACCATGCCGAGCGGCCAGCTCGCGTGAAGGATGTTCAGGTAATGCGTCCGGTCGTTCGGGTAGAGCGTGGCGACGAGCGGATTGGAAACCGCCTCCAGCGTTCCGTTGGCCAGCGCAAAGGTGAACATGCCCCAGAAGAGGAACTGGTAGGCCGTGGCCGTGGCCATGCCGTCCGTGGCACCGAAGGTGATGAACGCGGACAACATGTGGAACAGGAAAGCGGCCAGGACCAGCTTGCCGTAGCCGATCTTGTCGACGATCACGCCGCCGATGATGATGCCGAAGC
>JBMTCD010000170.1:0-8261 GCA_049430545.1 Luteolibacter sp. | reverse complement strand
ACCTACGACCTTCAGGTTATGAGCCTGACGAGCTACCTGGCTGCTCCATCCCGCGGTTGGAACCATGCGCTTTGCAGCGCGGGACGCGATGGTTAGTCGAGGGGGGGCTGGCAGGCAAGGGGAAATTTGATTTTCCGCGTGAATGCGTAGGGCGTTTGGCTGGAAGTTCCGACTCATTGATAATCAATTCCTCCAATCTATCAGAAACGGAGCGATGAGAACGATTTTTCAATGATTGGTAGCCTCCAGCCAAACGCCCTGCGTGAATGCGATTCAGCTGGCGGGTGCGAGGGTGTCGATGGCTTCGAGCAGGGCGGCGGTGGGCTCGGGGGCATCGAGGGCGGCGAGGGTGTCGTCGAGTTGGGCCACGGTGCGGGCGCCGATGAGCGAGGAGGCGATGGCGGGTGTGCGGAGGGACCAGCGGATGGCGAGGTGGTGGAGCGGCATGCCGTGGGCCGCGGCGAGATCGTTGAGCGCGCGGAGTTGTTCTTGGCGGGCCTCGACCTGTTCGGTTTTGAGGAATCCTTCGGGGCGGGCCGCGCGGGAGCCGTCAGGGATGCCATCGAGGTATTTGGTGGTGAGCATGCCTTGGGCGAGCGGGCTGAAGCCGATGCAGCCGATGCCTTCCTGCTGGAGATAGTCGAGGGTGCCGTCGGCTTCGACGGCGCGGTTGAGGATGGAGTAGGGCGGCTGATAGATCAGGCAGCGGATGCCCATCGACTTGAGGATTTTCACGGCCTTCTTGAGCCGTTTGAGCGGGTATTTCGAGAGGCCGGCGTAGATCGCCCTGCCGCTTTGCACGGCGGTGGCGAGGGCGGACATGGTTTCCTCGAGCCGGGTGTCGGGATCGGAGCAGTGGGAGTAAAAGATATCGACGTAGGGGATGCGGAGGCGTTTGAGCGATTGGTCGAGCGAGGCGAGCAGGTGTTTGCGCGAGCCGTTCATGCCGTAGGGTCCGTGCCACATTTCGTGGCCGGCCTTGGTGGAGATGACGAGTTCGTCACGGTGGCAGATGAAGTCGCTGACGAGGATGCGGCCGGCGATTTCCTCGGCGGAGCCGGGCGGTGGGCCGTAGTTGTTGGCGAGGTCGAAGTGGGTGATGCCGCGGTCGAAGGCGCGGCGGAGGATGCGGCGGGCTTCTTCGAAATCGTCCACGGCGCCGAAATTGTGCCACAGGCCGAGGGAAATGGCGGGCAGGAGCAGGCCGGAATCGCCGCAGCGCCGGTAGGGCATGCGGCCGTCGTAGCGGGCGGTGTCGAACATACCGGCAAACTGGCGAGCCGCCGCCAGCTTGCCAAGTCCCAAGAGTGTGACGATTCACCAACCGAAGACGAGAGGCGGCACGATGATTTTCACCGTGCCTCCGCGGCGGTCCTCGCTTTCCTCGATGGCGGTGACGATGTCGTCCTTGAACTCGATGTCGGTGCGGCCGCGCTCGACGCGTTCGATGTGGGAGAGTTGGCGAAAGACGGCCCCGGTTTGCGGGTCGATGCGGGTGATGTAGTGTTTCACCTCGTCGTAATCGATGTATTCCCATTTGCCGCTGACGCCCTTCTCGGTTTTGCGAAGGTTGGTTTTGACCGGTCGGCCGAGGGCGGCCTCGACTTCGCCGAGTGTCATGCCGATGGCGGCCTGTTTGGCTTCGATGAGCGCCTGCACCTGGATTTGGCGGTCGTAGAATGCCCGGAGTTGTTCCTTGAAATCCGGTTTTACCGAACTGAAGGCCCATGGCGCCACCCAGCCGGCGATGCCGTGGTGGGTGCCCTGCCCGCGGACGCGGTAGATTTTGTCGGTGATGGCCTCGACTTTGACGGTCTGGTTGGCCTTGAGGAAGCCGAGGCGGTGGCTGCCTTGGCGGTCGGAGAAGACCGGGGCCTGTTTGACGACTTTCAGTTCGACCGGTTCATCCAGCCATTGTTCCAGATAGACGACCTCGGGGTCGGAATCGAGGTTGGATTTCCGGTCCTTGCGGATTTCTTGCGCGGAGGCGGCAAGGCTCAGGCAAACGGCGAGCAGGAGAATTCCCGGTTTCATGCGGGGAAACATGCCACAAGCGGCTGGGGACGGAAACATGATTTCGTATGACGGGGGGCGCGGTGGATTATTCGTGGCGGATTTTCGTGTTTCGCATTTCCGTGGATCAGCCCCATCATCCGGCCATGCAGCAGCCCGGCATGCTTTCCCGCAAATTGTTCGCGATGGCCAAGACACTCATTCCCGGCGGGGTGAACTCGCCGGTGAGGGCGTTCCGCAACGTCGGCGGCGAGCCGTTCTTCGTCCGCAAGGCGCATGGCAGCCGGATCGAGGATGTGGACGGCAAGACCTACATCGACTACATCGGCTCGTGGGGCCCGAACATCCTCGGCCACGCGCCGGTGGTCATCACCAACACCATCCACGAGGTGGCCAAGAGCGGGATTTCCTTCGGCATCCCGAATCCCTTCGAGGTGGAAATGGCGCGCACGATCGTCGAATGGGTGCCGTCGGTGGAAAAGGTGCGGATGTGCAATTCCGGGACCGAGGCCACCATGTCGGCGATCCGCCTGGCGCGCGGGTTTACGAAGCGCGACCTGATCGTGAAGTTCGACGGCTGCTACCACGGCCACAGCGATTCGCTGCTGGTTGCGGCCGGTTCGGGCGCGCTCACCCACGGCGAGCCGGATTCGGCGGGAGTGCCGAAGGCGTTTGCGGAGCAAACCATCGTCCTGCCCTACAATGATCCCGAGGCCCTGGAGAAACTTTTCACTGCGTGCGGTGAGGAAATCGCCGCGATCATCGTGGAGTCCTATCCGGCCAACGCGGGCCTGGTTTTTCCGAAACCCGGCTATCTCGATCTGCTTTCCTCGATCACGAAGAAACATGGCGCGTTGCTCATCTTCGACGAAGTGATGACCGGTTTCCGCCTCGGCAGGGCAGGGGTGCAGGGGCTTGAAAACCTGTCGCCCGACCTGAGCTGCTTCGGCAAGGTGATCGGCGGCGGCCTGCCGGTGGGTGCCTTCGGCGGGCGTGCCGACGTGATGGACATGCTCGCGCCGGTGGGCCCGGTTTATCAGGCCGGCACGCTCTCCGGCAACCCTCTCGCCATGGCGGCCGGCCTGGCGCAACTGCGCGAGCTGGACGGAGCGCGCTCTTCCGACCGCCCGGATACTCCCGTGCACAACGGCTTCACCCGCCTCGAGCAACTCGGCGCGCACTTCGACACCGGCCTGCGCCGTCTGCTCACAGAGAAAAGCGTGCCGCACCGCCTCAACCGCGTCGGTTCGATGTTCTGCCTGTTTTTCACCGACCGCGAGATCGTCAACGTTTCCGACGTGATGAAGCAGGATCTCGATTTCTTCCGGAAGTTCTTCAGGGGCTGCCTGGAAAAAGGCATCTATCTCGCTCCCAGCCCGTATGAAACCGGCTTCATCTCGCTGGCCCACACCGAGGCGGATTTGGACGACACGCTGACGGTGTTTTCCGAGGTGCTGGCGGGGATTTGACCACGGTTGTCAGAATTTCCGGATCACCGTGTCGCAGCGGTAGCGTTCCTCCGGCTCCGGGTGGTCGAGTGTGAAATGCAGGCCGCGGGATTCCTTGCGCCGCAGGGCGCACTCGACGATGAGGGTGGCGGCGGAGACGAGGTTGCGGAGTTCGAGGATATCGGCGGTGACGCGGTGGCCCCAGTAGAACTCGCGCACTTCCTTCTTGAGGTTCATCAACCGCGCGGCGGCGCGGCGCAGGCGGTTGTCGGTGCGGACGATGGAAACGTAGTCCCACATCAGCCTGCGGATCTCGTCCCAGTTGTGATAGATGACGACGAGTTCGTCCGGTTCGGCGACGTCGCCGTGCTCCCACTCGGGGATGGGTGGCGGGTTGGGCGCGGATTTTTCCGGCGGGTAGAGGCGCATCATCGCATCGAGCGCGCGGCGGGCGACGACGGCACCTTCCAGCAGCGAGTTCGAGGCGAGGCGGTTGGCACCATGCAAGCCGGTGCATGCGGCCTCGCCGACGGCGAAGAGCCCGCGCACGGTGGTCTTGCCGTTCACGTCGGTCAGGACTCCGCCGCATTGGTAATGGGCGGCGGGAACGACGGGGATCGGCTGGGTTTCGCAATCGAGGCCGTATTTCAACAGCGTGCCGTGAATGTAGGGAAAGCGCTCGCGCATGAAGCCCTGCGGCTTGTGGGTGACGTCCAGATAGACGCAGGGCGCGGCGGTGCGTTTCAACTCGCGGTCGATGGCGCGGGCGACGATGTCGCGCGGCGCGAGCGAGCCGCGCGGGTCGCTTTTTTTGGTGAAATCCTCGCCCTTGGAATTGATCAGCACGCCGCCCTCGCCGCGCACCGCCTCGCTGACGAGGAACGAGCGGGCCTCGGGACCGGAGGCCGCCGGGTTGTAGAAACAGGTGGGGTGGAACTGGATGAACTCCATGTTTGCCACCGAGGCACCGGCGCGCCAGCCGAGCGCCACGCCGTCGCCGGTGGCGGAGTCGGGATTGGTGGTGTAGAGATAGACCTTGCCGCAGCCGCCCGCGGCGAGCACCACGCGGTCCGAGCGGAAGACACGCACCTCGCCGGTTTTCTGGTCGAGCACGTAGGCACCGAGCACGCGGTCCTCGGCCACCGCGCCGAGTTTTGAGGTGGTGATCAGGTCGATGGCGAAGTGATGTTCCAGCAGCGTGATGTTCGGCGTCTTGCGTGCGGCCTCGATGAGCGCGTGGGCGATTTCCCGGCCGGTGGTGTCCTTGGCGTGCAGGATGCGGCGGTGCGAGTGGCCGCCTTCCTTGCCCAACTCGAAATGGCCGTCGTCGCGGTCGAATGACACGCCATGGCCGGTGAGGTCGCGGATCGCTTGCGCACCTTCGCCGATGATGGTGCGGACGGCGGTTTCCTTGCAGAGTCCGGCTCCGGCATCGAGGGTGTCGGCGACGTGGCGATCCACCGTGTCGCCGCGATCGCGCTGGGTTTCATCGAGCACCGAGGCGATGCCACCCTGTGCCCAGGCGGTGTTGGATTGATAGGCATCGCCCTTGGTGAGGACGGTGACGGAGCCGTGCCTCGCGGCGCGCAATGCGAAGGAAAGGCCTGCAATGCCCGCGCCGATCACCAGGAAATCCGCTGTCATGTGCGGCGACGATGGACCGCAGCGGATGGCCGCGAAAGGGAAAATTCCGCAAGCCCTGCTTGACCGGCGATGCGGGGAGGCGCACCACGGGGCGTGAGCTATTTCATCACCGGCACCGACACCGCGGTGGGCAAGACCTACATCACCCGGCTGCTGATAGAAGGCCTGCGCACCGCGGGCGTGGATGCCGTGGGTTGCAAGCCGGTGGCCTGCGGCGACCGTGACGACGCGGAAATCATTTCCGCCGCATCCGGCGGGCTTGCCATCGACGCCGTGAATCCGGTGTATTTCAAATCCGCACTGGCTCCCTACGTCGCCGGGCTGTTGGAAAACCGGACGGTGGAGCCCGCCGAATTGCTCGCTGCCTGCCGCAACCTCGCCGCCACACACGAAATGCTGCTCGTCGAGGGTGCGGGCGGTTGGGAGGTGCCGGTCGCTCCGGGATACCGGATAGCCGACCTCGCCGCGGATCTCGGCCTGCCGGTGATCGTGGTGGCGGCCAACCGGCTCGGCGCGCTCAATCACATCCTGCTCACCGTGCAGGCTATCCGCGCCCGCGGGCTGGCCTGCGCCGGCGTTTTCCTCAACCAGCTCGATGACGAGCTCGACACCGCCATGATCACCAACAAGGGGGTGATCGAGGACCTTTCCGGCGTGCCGCTGCTCGACCACCTGATCCACGGCCAGGATTTCATCTCGCCCGAGGCCTTGGAGCGGCTGGGTGCGCCGCTTTCCGAGTGAGGGCCGCAGGAAAATTCCCGGATTACCGGCGCCAATTGTCTTGCAATCAACACATGCCCGGCGTTTCCTTCGCCGCCCAACCACCAACCAAGGACGATCCGGCACCCCCGCTGGATCCATCCCCTACGACCATGAGCAAAAAAGAAATCAATCCGCAAGACTACCAACTCCACGAGGGAGACACCGGCAGTGCGCCCTATCAGGTGGCGCTCCTCACCAAGCGAATCCTCCACCTCACGGACCACCTCAATCTCCACAAGAAGGACTTCTCGTCGCGCCGCGGCCTGATCACCTTGGTCGCCCAGCGCCGCAAGTTGCTCGATTTCATCAAGCGCGGGTCCGAGGAAAAATACCTGCAGGTCATCCAAGGCTTGGGACTCCGCCACTGAACAGACTTTCGCAGACGGCCACGGGCAAGCACCCGTGGCCGTTTTGCAAATCGGCGCGACCGTTCCCCGGTCCTGGCACGCGCCGAAACGCCGCCCATCTATCCGCCGCTCGTCATGCGGCACCCGGGCGCGCGTCACGGACCGGATTTTCCCGCATGGCAATTCCGCCGCGCGGGTCGTACGCATAGATAAGAAGAAAGAAAGAAGAAGTAAAATGAACATCCATAGCAAAACGATCGAGGTCGGCACCAATCCGATCACGATCGAAACCGGCAAACTTGCCAAACTCGCCGACGGTGCCGTCACCGTCCGCTGCGGTGACACCATCATCCTGGTCACCGCCGTATCCGCCACCAAGGTCAAACCGGGCCAGACCTGGTTTCCGCTCTCCGTCGAGTACAAGGAGAAAGCCTCCGCCGCCGGCGTTTTCCCCGGCGGCTACTTCAAGCGCGAAGGCCGCCCCACCGAAAAGGAAATCCTCACCTGCCGCATGACCGACCGCCCGCTGCGGCCGCTCTTCCCGAAGGGTTATTTCTACGACACCCAGATCGTCGCCATCCTGCTCTCCGCGGACGGCGAGAACGACGCGGACGTGCTCTCGATGAACGGCGCCTCCGCCGCCCTTTGCCTGTCTGACATCCCCTTCGCCGGCCCGATCGGCGCGGTGCGTGTCGGCCGCGTCGACGGACAGTTCGTCATCAATCCCACGCACGAGGAGCGTGAAAACTCCGACCTCGACCTCGTTTACGTCGGCAACAAGAACGACGTCATCATGATCGAGGGTGCGGCCGACGAACTGCCCGAGGAGGAATTCATCAAGGCTCTCGAATTCGCCCAGGCCGCGGTGCAGCAACTCATCGCCGCCCAGGAGGAACTCGTGCAGCTCGCCGGCAAGGCGAAGCGCGACTTCGAACCGGTGCTGGCCAAGGAAAACCTGCTGGAAATCGGCTACGAAATCGCCGGCAGCCGCATCGAGGAAGCCATCTACGCGCCGACCAAGACCGAGCGCGCGAAGAAGGTCGGCGCACTGCGCGACGAGGTGGAGGCCGCCATTCGCGAGCGCGCTCCGGAGGCCACCGATTTCGACATTGAGCAGACCTTCGAATACATCCAGAAAAAGGCGTTCCGCATTTCCATCATGGAAAAAGGCGTGCGTGCCGACGGCCGGACCATCGACCAGCTCCGTCCGCTGTATGCCGAGAGCAGCCCGCTGCCGCGCGTTCACGGATCCGCCATTTTCGCCCGCGGCGAGACCCAGGCGCTGGCCATCGCCACGCTGGCCCCGGCCGAGGAGAAGCAGTTCATGGACAACTATGCCGGCGGTGAAAGCGAGAAGCGCTTCATCCTGCACTACAACTTCCCTCCGTTCTCGGTGGGTGAAACCGGCCGCATGGGTGGCCTCAACCGCCGCGAGATCGGTCACGGCGCGCTCGCCGAGCGCTCGATCGAGCCGGTCATCCCGCCGGTCGAGGACTTCCCCTACGCGATCCGCGTTTCCTCGGAAGTCACCGAGTCCAACGGCTCCACCTCGATGGCCACGGTTTGCTCCGGCACCATGTCGCTGCTCAGCGCCGGCGTGCCGCTCATCCGTCCCGTCGCAGGCATCTCCGTCGGTCTCGTCACCGAGTGGAACGACGATGGCAGCATGAAGGAGCACAAGTGCCTGCTCGACATCATTGGTTCCGAGGATTTCTACGGCGACATGGACTTCAAGCTCTGCGGCACCAGCCAGGGCGTCACCGGCTACCAGCTTGACCTCAAGCTGCCCGGCCTGCCGCTCTCGATCCTCACCGAGGCCGTCCGCATCGCCAAGGACGCTCGCGGCACCATCCTCGACAAGATGGCCGAGGCGATCGCCGCCCCGGCGGAGCTCAGCCCGCACGCCCCGCGCATCGTCAGCGTCAAGATCCCGGCCGACCGCATCGGCGAGCTCATCGGCCCCGGCGGCAAGAACATCAAGGCCATCCAGGCTGAGTCCGGAGCCGAGATCAACATCGAGGACGACGGCACCGTGCACATCTACGCC
>JBMTCD010000169.1:0-8264 GCA_049430545.1 Luteolibacter sp. | reverse complement strand
CCAACAACAGCAGTTTTCGCAATTTCATGCTCACGCCCGATTTGTTCCGGCTAAAAAATATCGGGGTCAACAAGAAAAATTAGCCTCGGCTAAAAAATGTGGTTAAAGCTCGAACCAGCCGGTCGGTTCATGTTGGCAGGCGCAGTGGAGATCGACGTGCGGGTGGCCCAGTTGGTGCAGGCAGTCGCGCACGCGGGCGAGGGCGAGATCGGGCTTGTTGCAATCGGAACTGAGGTGGCCGAGCACGACGCGGGCCATCTGCGGGTGGGCGATTTCTCTGATCAACTCAACAACCTGGTCGTTTGATAGATGGCCGTGGCGCGAACTGATGCGTTGTTTGATCGACCACGGGCGCTTGGAGTCGTTTTCCAGCAGCTCGTTGTCGTAGTTCGCCTCGACGAACAGGCCGTGCATGCCGCGCAGCCGCTCGGTCATGCTGCGGGTGACGTGGCCGACATCGGAGACGACGCCGAGTTGGCGCGATTGGTGGGAGATGACATAGCCCACGGGGTCCACGGCGTCGTGATGGACGGTGAAACTATCGATCAAGGCCGCGCCGATCCGGAACGACTGCGCGGTTTCGAAGGTTTTCCAATCGCCACAGTAGAACCCTTGCAGCGCGAGTTCCTGGCGTGTCTCGGCGGTGGCATAGACGGTCACCGGGAATTTCTTGCGGAACACATCAAGCCCGCGGACGTGGTCGCCGTGTTCGTGGGTGAGCAGGATGCCATCAAGCATCGCAGGCTCGATTCCGAGCATGGCGAGGCGGAGCTGGATTTGCCTTGCGCTGAGCCCGGCGTCGATGAGCAGGCGCACGTCGCCGCATTCGACGACCGCCGAGTTTCCACCACTGCCGCTGCCAAGCACCGCGAACCGGATCATGGCGCGAGCATGCGGAGCTCGGCGGATGGCGACAAGCGTTTCGGCGCGGCGTCTCAGAAACTCTTGCGCAGACGGGACGTCAGGATGCCGAGTTGCTCGCGATATTTCGCGACGGTGCGGTGCGCTACTTTCACGCCCTGCGCTGCGGGCGCCTTCACGATGGCTTCATCGGACATCGGCTTGGCGGGCTTTTCCGCCGCCAAGAGCTGCTGGCGCGGATGATCGTGGTGCCAGCCACTTTCCTGCAGCCGAAGACTTGTCGTCCATGCGAGCCCTGTTCATCCAGACCAATCGGGCGACAAGCCAAAGATCAAAAAGCCTAGCTTCTTATGACCTTTTCGTGATCCAAAAATTCAACCAACCACACCGCGCGATATCAGTTGGTGAAGCTCTCTTGAATTTCAGGCTATCCGATAAATCAACCAAACAGGATAAAATATGCAAGTCATTGACAATCAATAGCCGTAGAGCGTTTGGCTGGAACTTCCAACTCATTGATAATCAATTCCTCTAATCTATCAGAAATGGAGCGATGAGAACGATTTTTCAACGATTGGTAGCCTCCAGCCAAACGCCCTGTCAATAGCCGCCAGTTTCAGAATTCCGACTTGCGACAGACCTATCCGATTTGCTAGCCTATCCCTCTGAACCAATACACTGTTCTGCTGAAAAGATGTGGCGCTATCTTAAATTGACCAATAAGAAGTGGATACGCCGGTCCGCAATATTCTGCGTAACATTCCTCGGCGTCATGACGGCCTACTCTGGATTGTATTATGTTCGAATCTGGCGGGGTGTGTCGTTTGGTTTTGCCGATCACTTTGTGCTCTACATCACACGGCCGGCGGAAGGACTCCGCAGGTGGTACTTTGTGGATTTGCCGTTTCAGCGTAGGTTTACAGGGGATTGGCTCACAGATTCGGGCGGGCAGTTGCATATCACAAAAGAAGGCACAATTGCCTTCAAGATCGCTGAGTATGAGAGCGAGGTTGCGGCCAAGATTGTAGGGATTTCTCCTTGGGCTGGCTATCAACCAATTGGGCTTGAAGGACAATTCGAACACGATGGTGAGCTGCATAACATTAAAGTGTTCATTCAAGAGGATGATCTCAGCACCCAACGAGATGAGGTGGTCGTTAGCCGGACTGTCAGCCGTGTGGTCAAGGGGGTTCCCAGGGAATATTGGGTAGCCGTTTATTCTAGCCACCTACAGAAGAATACGCGCTGAAGCACTATCGAGACTAACCAAGAGGCAGAACAAGCCGCGACGTGACAACCCCTACAAGCCGTTCAGTTTCGATGTTTTACATAGCTACAACCTCAACCCCGTGATCGACGTGCGCCGCTGCTGGTAGGGTTGCACGCGATCTATTTTCTTCAAAAAAATGATAAAATACAACTACGTTGCAATTTATGCCATCTTGGCGCTTGGAAGTCTCGCCGGGTGCAACAAACCTCATGCCGGCCCGCAAAGGTCAACAGGGCAGAGTTTGGGGTCTGCGGCTGTGCCGGCGGGAGTGGACACCGAGGCGCTTATCCAAGATCTAACACAGAATGACTTCGAATTGGTCGATGGCAAGACATTCGAACAGACGGTGCCGGCCGAAACGAAGTCCCGTGGATTTGAAGGCTTGGTCGCCGCGCGCGACACTACTGTTAAATCTCCGAATGAGTTCGTCGTTGGCGTAGGACCCGACACCGTTATCTGGTTCCAATCGCATGATGAGTCTGGCAAAGCTATCGCAGAATGGAATGCGCATGTCCAGAAGCGGATCGCCCTCATAGAGAGGTTAGCAGGCAAAAAACAGTAGTCCTGGAAACCGAAATGGGAAACAGAACAATAAAGTGTGCTGCGAAGTAGGAGCGCTAGCGGAGGCTTCGGTTGCGCCCTTTGGTTGAACAAGCCCGGAGCGACGATTGGCGCTCCCTTATGCGTTTTGTGTTTGCAGTGCCGCTGTTGGAAGCGGCTGAAAAGCGGAGCGGGTGGCAATTTGAGAGCTTTACCACTGTATGCAATCGACACCAGCCGAGCCATCACCCGAGACCACGATCATCCGCACCTGCAGCGACGGCCGGCTCCTTTACTCCCCGGCCCAGCGCCAGGAACTCCTGAAAGCCTTCGACCGCGGAGTTCAGAAACTCTTGCGCAGATGGGACGGCAGGATGCCGAGTTGCTCGCGATATTTGGCGACGGTGCGGCGCGCGACCTTCACGCCCTGCGCGGCGAGTGCTTTCATGAGCGCCTCGTCGGACATCGGCTTGGCCGGGTTTTCCGCCGCGACGAGTTGCTGGATGGCCTCGCGGACGCCGGCGTTGGAAACTTCCGCGCCGTCCTGCGTCTGGTAGCCGGTTGCGAAGAAAGTGCGCATTTCCGTGAGCCCCTGCGGACTGAGAAGGTATTTTCCAGCTACGGCGCGTGAAACGGTGGTGGCGTGCATGCCGAGTTCGTCGGCGATCTCGTTCATGGTGAGCGGGCGCAGGAAGCGCGGACCCTTCCTGAAGAAGTCGCGCTGGTGCTCGATGAGCTTGTGGGCGATGGCGAGGATCGTTTCCTGGCGCAGCGAGATCGCGCGGATGAGGCTGCGGCCGTCGCGGATCTGGTCGCGCAGGAACTGGCGCGACTTCGTGTCGAGCCCGCTCTTGCCGATCATGTCCTTGTAGAAATCGTTGATGCGCAGGCTCGGCAGGTTTTCGCCGGTGAGCCGCGCCTCTAGTTGGCCCTCATCGTTGAATTCGATGACCACATCCGGCTGCACGTAGGGATTTCCGGTGGGATTGAAATCGCCGCCGGGATTCAGCGTGAGCCGACTGATGCGTGATGCGGCCTCGACGATGCGCTCGATGCTGGTTCCCAGCGCCCGGGCGATCTGCGGGTGGCGCTTGCGTGCGAGGTCTTCCAGGTGATCGCGCACGATCCTGTATTCGATCGTATCCCGTCCACCGGCACGCTCGAGTTGCAGCAGCAACGACTCGACCACCCCCGAGGCGCCCACGCCGGGCGGGTCGAACGATTGGATCAACTGCACCGCCTTCTTCATCACCGCCGGCCGGATCTCCAGCCGCCGGCCCAATTCTTCCGCCGGCATGTCGAGAAATCCGCGCTCGTCGAGATTCCCCAGCAAAACCGCCGCCGCTTCACGCACTTCAGCCTCGACCATGGAATAATCCAACTGCTGCCGCAGGTGCTGCTGCAGGGTCTCGGGCGCGACGATCGATTCATACAAATGCTGCCGCCGCTCCTCGTCCTGCTGTGTCCATGGCGACGAGCGCCCCTCCATGATCTGGCGGTCGCGCCAGTCATCGTCGGTCTCGTTGAGGTGCTCCAGCGAATCCGGATCTTCGTCGTTGCCTTCGTCCAGCGAGAGCGTCTCGGTGACATCCTCCAGCACCGGATTGGTCTCCAACGCCTGGGTGATGAGTTGCGAGAGCTCCATCGTGCCGGCTTGCAGGATCTCCAAGCTCTTGCGCATCTGCGGCGCGAGCGTCTGCTGCTGGGACAGCGATTGGTGGAGATTGAAATCCGACATGGCCGGCAATGTGTTGCCGGCGGCAGGCTAAAGGCGTGAAACGAATTAGAAAGCAAAATGCGTGCCATTTGGTGGAGTTTTTATGGCCGGTCAATCCGGCACCATGACCCGGCTCAACGACCAGTCCGCCAGGTCCTCGACAGCGGCCAGCGAGGTCACATGACAGAGCTGTTGGCGCAATTCCCGCGCACCGGGAAAGCCTTTGCAATAAGCCATCAGCCGCGAACGCATGGCGGTAAGCGTGTGTTTTTCCTCGCCGTAGCGGCCGCATTCCACCGCCATGCGGCAATGGCGCAAAACGAGTTCCCAGCGTTCTTCGAGCGTGATTTCCGGCGATTCGTGGCCGGTTTCGAGAAAATGTTTCGCCTCGCGGAAAATCCACGGGTTGTGCATCGCGGCGCGGCCGATCATGACACCGGAGACGGCCGTCCCACGCTTGCGCCGGGCGATGTCAGCCCCGCAGGCAAGATCGCCATTGCCGATCACCGGCACTTTGACCGCGCGCGCCACCGCATCGATGACCTCCCAATCCGCCTCGCCGCCGTAGCCCTGCGCGCGGGTGCGGCCATGCACGGCGATGGCCGCCACGCCGCAGTCTTCGAGGATGCGCGCCACGGCCACGGCGTTGACCGATTGCGAGTCCCAGCCGATGCGGATTTTTGCCGTCACCGGCACCGTGTTTCCCACCGCCGCCACCACGCCGCTCGCCACCTGGGCGAGCACCGGGCAGTCCTTGAGCAGCGACGATCCGCCGTTGCGGGCGACCACCTTGTTCACCGGGCAGCCGAAATTGATATCGATGAAATCCGGCTGTTTCCAATCGATGATCTTGCGCGCCGCCTCGCCCATGCGCGCGCCGTCCGCACCGAACAACTGCACGCCCACCGGCCGCTGCGCGTCGTCGAACTCGGTGTATTTCCGCGTCCGCTGGTCGGCCTGCATGATGCCCTCCGCGGAGACAAACTCGGTGACCATCACGTCGGCCCCGAGTTCCTTGCAGATGCGGCGGAAAATCACGTCCGTCACCCCGGCCATCGGGGCGAGGTAAAGCGGAAAACGGCCATTGGCGAACCACGCGAGCACGGCGCAGGCTAGCAGCCCGCCCGCCGCCGCTCAACCACCGATGATCAGGCCGACCGCCAGCGCGCCTAACAGAATTGCGAACGCTGCATCGATCCACGCCAATGCTTGGAAATACAGGCCGCGCAATGGCCGCCATTGCAGCGCCAGCACCCACAGGCACCACAGAGCGGTGCCCAGCCCGACGATCATCAGCCACACCGCCACCGCCCGCTCCGCTGCCGGCGGATCGCCGATGAAAGGCGTGCAGACCGCCGCCAGAAACAAGGCCGCCTTCGGGTTGAGCAGATTGCACAACAAGCCCCGCACAAATGGCGGGCCGCCTCCGCTCCATCGCGGCGTGTCCTCCGCCGCCGCGCCGTGCCCGCCGCGCAGGCGTGCCGCAAGCAAACCGGCGGCCAGCCACAGCAGATACCCCGCCGCCAGCCAGCGCAGTCCCGTGCCGAATGCGGGCAAGCGCAAGAACACCACCGATATCCCGGAAACCGCCACCGTCGCATGCGCCATCAGCCCGCAGCCGATCCCCAACGCCAGCCGCAGGCCGTCGCGCCGGCCGCGGTGCAAGGCGGTATGCGTCACCAACAACAAGTCCGGACCCGGACTGAACTGCCCGAGCGCCAACACCCCCGCCAACACCAGCATTTCAGACCAAGACATCGTTCCGCTCCCGCGCGGCGGGATTCTCCAAAGTGCGCCTCGCACCTGTCGATGAGGAAACCCGCTATTCGCCGACCTTCCTTGCCCTCGGCATGCCGAAATGATTGCCTAACCGCATTGCAACACACCGCCACCGCTCCGCTGCTGAAGCGCGTCTCGCGCTCGTTCTATCTTTCGCTGCGCCTGCTGCCCCGGCCCATGCGCGGGGCGGCCTCGCTCGGTTACCTGCTCGCGCGCGCCAGTGACACTCTGGCCGATTCCGCCACCGCCCCGGCGGCCCTGCGGCTGGATTGCCTGGAGCGTTTTTCCCAATACCTGCGCGGCGGGCAACCCGCGCCATGGCCCGATGCCATCCTGCAAGGCATCCACGACCCCGCCGAGCAACAACTGCTGATGGAAACTCCATCGCTGTTGAAAGCACTCGGGGATTTTCCCGCCGGGGAAGCGGAACTCATCCGCAAGGTCGTGGGCATCATCATCAGCGGTCAAAGCCTCGACCTCGGGCGCTTCGGCCGGGCATCCGCGGAGTGTCCGATCGCGCTGCCGGACGATGCCGCGCTCGACGACTACACTTGGCGCGTGGCCGGCTGCGTGGGCGAATTCTGGACCCGTCTCGGCCTGCTCACCCTCGGCTCCGCGTTCTCGGAAACGTCGGCCGATATCCTCGTCGCCCGGGCCGTCCGCTACGGCCGCGGCCTGCAACTCGTCAACATCCTGCGCGATCTCCCGGCCGATCTTGCCCATGGCCGCTGCTACCTCCCGCTGCCTGATCCCGCTGACACCGGCGCTTTGTTGGAGGAACACGCTCGCTGGCTGGAAATGGCCCGCGGCCACATCGCAAATGGCTTCGCCTACGCCGCCGCGCTGCCGATCCGCCGTCTGCGCGCCGCTTCGGTATTGCCCGCCCTGATCGCGCGCGACACGCTTGACCTCCTCGCCGCCGCCGGCCCTGCGGTGTTGCGCGGCCGGATCAAGGTGCCGCGTTCCGCAGTCTATCGTTCACTGCTCCGCGCCTTGCTGCTGCGGGACGAATGTTGAAGCGCGAATTTTTCCCATTTCCTTGGCTTGCCAAGTCACGGGGGCGCGGCTAGCCATTCCCTCCGCGCCATGCGCAGGGTCCCGTGGTCCAATGGATAGGACGATGGCCTCCGAAGCCGTAGGTACAGGTTCGATTCCTGTCGGGACTACCAGATCCAAACCATCCAAGCGGACCTCAGGTGTTGGCGGATGCGCCGCGCCATAAGCGGCAGTTGAAATGGGCACCAAGCAAAGTGCCAGGATCAGCCATCGGAGCGAAGGATGGTTTGTAATGCGCTCTCCAGCACCGGGAACGGCAATTTTTCCTGTTCCAAACGGGGCGGGCGGGTGGTGCCATGGGCGCGGAGTGCTTCCAGTGTGGATTTCTCTTCGGTTGTCAGTGTGGGCAAATCATGCCTGACGGGATTCGGCTCGGTGGTCCAGAATTCACGGTGGTCCCAAAACACATCGCGGCTCATCAGCATCGAGCGGACATCGGGAAACGAGGCGCGAAGTTGATCGAGAATCGCAAAACCGTGGGTGTCGATGTCGCCCCAGTAGTGGATGGCTCGTTGGTGAAGCCACGAAGCCGCGGCGAGAGCACACCAGCCGTAGCCCGAGCCGAAAATCACCAGGCTCCGTGGACAATCGGGAAAGGCGAGGAAGTTGACCTCATTCTCGGTGATGAAGACGCGATCGACAGGTGGATCGAGAACGGCAAAGGCGGCGGAATCCAGCGTGAGGTCGAGTCCGATGCGGTCAGGAGCAATGGCGCAGGCGGAATCAAGAAAACGGATGCGGATGCGTTCGGGCTTCTCGCGAAAGCCATAGCGGCGCACAAATCCGCTTGAGCCTCGTGCCGTGGCATCGACCGCATCTGCGGGCAGCACCCGATCTAACAATTCGGAAATCACACTGCGGTGTTTCTCGACCAGTTTGGTATGGACGCCGGGGGCATCCATCTGGCGGAGGAACAAACCGCTGCGGGGGTGGTCGCGCACCCATGCGACCGCCGCGAGGATGGCCGGCCAGTCCGGCGCGAGTTCAAGCGCGGCGATCGCCCGCTTGGCCAGCCATTCGAGAAGTTCGGGTAACGAATCG
>JBMTCD010000168.1:0-8270 GCA_049430545.1 Luteolibacter sp. | reverse complement strand
TCGTTTTTCGCGACACTTATTTCGACCGCTTCAGCGGCAGCTTCGCCAAGCAAGGCCCGAAGTTTTTTCTCAAGGACATTCACATCATCAGCGTCGATGGCGAAGCAAAGGGAAAGCTTTTCATCGACGGACCCCTGCGCCGCATTGCGATCGATTCAACCCTGCCTGCCAAGGTCTTTCGTCCGTTTTTCATCGGCAAGCCACTGGCCAAGGTGATCGATGATTTTTTCGAACGCGAGAACGCGAAATGTCATGTGGTGCTAGAGGGCACGAGCAACGCGCAAGAAAACCCATCATGGCGCTACGAAGGAAAGGCCAAGGTCGAGAACATGAACTTTCGCGGAGTGCCGCTCGTCAGCGCGGCCTGCGACCTTGGTCTGAGCCCCGACGCACTCGACTTCACCAACGGCACAGTTGTTTTCAATTATCGCGATTTCCCGCTGCGCGATGCCTTCAATGGCAAGAACACCGGCACGGCGGAAATCGAACGCATCCGTTACGACAGGACGGAAAAAATCGTCGAGGTCGTCAATGTGCGTGGACCCTTCTGGGCCGCTCCACTCGTGCGACTCTTCGCATCCAAGGTCGCCGACGATCTCGAGGTCTACCGCTTTCACCAACCACCCAACATCCGTGGCTCCGGCAAGGTCGATGTGACACCCGAAGGACGCACCGCGCTCGACATCACATTCGATTCCGACACGGCCGCCAACTACATCTTTCTCGGCAAGGAGGTCACGTTGACCAAACCCTCCGCCACCATCGGCATCCGCAACCGTCGCGTGCTCATCGACAAACTCAAGGCCGGCGCGTTCGATGGACAGGTCAACGCGCGCTACGACTTCCTCGGCGATGGCAAGCTCGATGGCGAAATGAGCTGGAACTCGCTCTCGATCCCCGGGCTTTCCGACACCTACGGCCTCAACATGAAAGGCGGCGGCAAAACCAACGGACGCATCGGTTTCACGATGAGCAACCGCGAGACCACCACCATGAACGGCGATGGTCTTCTCGCCATGGAAGAAACCGAGTTGTTTTCCGTGCCGATGTTTGGCCCGCTCAGTCCGCTAATCAGCACCGTGCTCAACAACCGCAATGCCGGATTCGAACACGCCGCCAATGCCTCGTGCAATTTCACCATCCGCAACGGCATCCTCAGCACCCGCGATTTCAAGACCTCCACCAAGTCGCTGTCCTTCACCGGCGATGGATCGGTGAACCTCGACACGCAAGCCTTCGACATGACCATGCGCATGAACGCCCGCGGCCTGCTGGGCATCATCACCCTGCCGCTCAAACCCTTTTACGGCATGTTCCAATTCCGCGGCTCCGGCCCGCTCAAGAAACCCACCTGGGAAAGCGTGATTTTCTCACCGCCTCCTGAGGCGGAAACCAGTGAGCCCGACAAGCCCCCCAAGGTCCACGACAAGGTTGCAAACCCTTGAAAAATCAGATTTCGCCTCTACCGCGTACCTCCCCTATTTCCCACTTGCGGCCATCGCCCGACTTTGGTTTGCTCCGCACCCACCCAACGCCGCTGTAGCTCAGGGGTAGAGCAGCTCATTCGTAATGAGCAGGTCGTCGGTTCGAATCCGACCAGCGGCTCCAGTTTTCCTTGATTTTGCGTGCATACGGATGCACCACGGGGCAGGCCAATAATCCGCGTAGTGGCGATAATGGCGACAAATTCCCATGGCCAGAATCCCACAATTCATTCCCGTCGAGACGTCCCGCGGCTGGATGGTTTCGATCCCGCAGGACATGACCGCCACCGGCAAGCGCCGCCGGAAGTATTTTGCCGGCAAAACCGCAGCCGAGAAGTTTGCCGCCACGCTCCGCTAGCAGCATACCAAGGGCATCCGCGGGGCAATGATCCCGCTGTCCCTCGCCCACCAGGCGGCCGAAGCGGCGCGCATCCTCGAAGGGTCCGGCATTTCGATCGTCGAGGCGGCGCGCCTCGCTGTCGCCAGAATCGCCACTACCGCCAGCAAAGAGACGTTCCGGGACCGAAACCGCCGGGCGATGCTGTGGGGCGAAGAACACTGGTCCGCCCGCTACCGGATCGACATGGAGAAGCTGCCGCGCTGGTGTCCGTCCCTGATGCCCCTGCCCTGCGGAACAATCGACCGGGAAAAGATCGAGGCGGCTTTGCAGGAGAGTGGCTCCCTGGCGCGCAGCACGCTCGACATGCGCGCGGCCCGCATCTTGGCGGTGATCGGCTTCCGGGAACGGCACCGGAAATCCCCGACGATCCACATTCTGACTGCCGACCAGCAAAAGGCGGTTCTGGCCGCCTGCCAGAACGCTGGAGAGCGCCGGACGGTGGCGCTGCTGTTGTATGCCGGAATCCGTCCCGACGCCGAGAGCGGCGAAATCTCGCGCCTTTCGTGGCAAAACGTCGGCAAGACGGAAATCTACGTCCCGCAGGAGGCGAGCAAAACCGGGGCCGACCGCATCATCCCGATCCAGCCGGTGTTGCGCCGAGAGTTGAAGGGGCACCCGAAATCCGGGCCGGTCATTCCGGCCGGATGGCGGCGGGCATGGCAGCGGATCAGGAAGGCGGCCGGCATTGGCCACATGCAGAACGTGCTTCGCCACACGTTCGCCAGCCACTATCTCGCATCCTATGGAGAGGATGCCACGAAAGCGGTCCTTGGGCAACACGACGGCAGCGGCGACATCCTCATCTACGAGCGTCCAATTGCAGGCTGCAAATACTGTGTGGCCATCGACCCCGCCGAGTCGAAGAGCCAGACCATCGGAGCGGACACCGACCCGCACAGTCTGACGGTGTGGCGCAATGCCTACCACGACACCGGATTGGATCGATGGATGAAATCGAAACTCGTCGCGCGCTTGCGCCCGCCTTTCCGCGGCGAAGAGGATGAACTGGCCAAGCACGCCATTCGCTTGAGCGTCTTTTACGGGCGCGCACTCATCGCCCCTGAAACCAACAAGGGATTTCACACGCTGCGCATTTTGCAGGAGGCGGGCATGCCGATTTACAAGCGTCGCCCGATTTCCCAACGGACCGGTAAGATCGAAGAGCAATACGGATTCAAGACCGATGAGCAGAACCGCGAGGCGATCATTGCCGGCCTCGCCAGCGCCATCAGCTACGATCAACTGGACATCCTGTGCCCGCACATGATTGGGGAGATGAAAACCTTCATCCGCGGCCCGAAACGGACCGAAGCGGCTCCGAACAAGCACGACGACGACGTGATGGGGGCCGCCATCGCATGGGAAGTGCTTCCTTCCTCCACCGAATACGCCCGCCATGAAGTCGGCTACGAAGACCCGCCCGACGATGGATGGAAGTCGGCATCGTGGAGTTGGTAAGCCGAGGTCCAAGGATTCGGCACGTACGGTCAGGCATATGTTCCCATGAGTTGCAGGTTGTCCACCGCCCGCGGCGTGACGTTGAAGCGGCTGGTCACTTCCGGGACCGATGCGCCGCCCTCGATGGCCTCGAAGACTTGGCGATACATCGGCGGCATCTTGGCAAGCGCCGCTTGCACCGGGTCGGAGTCGGTGGCGGGTGAGGAGCCGAGGGAATCAGATGGCCCCGGCGAAGCCGCGGCGTTTCTCCTTGAGGTCGGCAGGTTTGCCGTCGATCCGCTCTTGCTCCGCGAGGTCGGCGCGGAGGCGGGCGACTGCGGCGTTTTCTCGATCATGCTTGAGCCCCATCCGCTTGGCTCCCTCGATTGAGTCGAGTTCGAAGTCGAGGAGGTCGGCAAGCTCGTTGGCCTTGCGGTATTCGTCAGTGACCATGGCATTCCAAATATCACTTTCCGGTGGGATTTACAAAGGAAGAAGTGAGGAGGTGCGCAACGCGATATGGTGGACGTGTCCACCGCATCCGCGCCGCGGCGATGGGCGGTGAGGATGTCCCGGACCGCCCGGCGGCTGCGGCTTTCGACAAGGGTGACCGCATTCCAAGCATCTGCGTCTCCGGGGCGATTCCGCGGCCGGGGTGCTTCCCGGGCGGCATTGCTTGCATGATGCCACCAGACCTCAGCCCTTGGCCAGTTTGTTTTCCATCCACTTCGACGCCTTTTTCATGTGCCGCCTCAAAGGTGCGGCTTCGGATGGCGTCAGCGGGACCGAACTCGCCTCCGGCATTGCCGCTTTCACCCGTTGCACCGTGGAAACGCTCTTGCCCGTGATCTTGGCGGTGTTGCGGATGGAGTGGCCGGCGCGTAGCTGTTTCACCACGTCCTTGTGTGTGGCGAGGAACTCCTTGGGTGAAAGGGAGGAACCTGCCGGCCGCCCGAGCCTCTTCCCCTCGCGCCGTGCCTTGGCCAGACCGGAGTTGATCCGCTCCACTAGGGTTTCCCGCTCGCTGCGGGCCATTTCGGCCAGCAGGCTGAACATGATCGAGGCCGCGGGATTACGTTTGCCGTTGGAAAGCAGTGATTTTCGGAATACGTTTTTCAAAGATCGTTGGCACGCTCGAACCCGCATCAGTCCGTTGTCCGGCAGTCGAATGATTTTTTGAATACACTCCGCAGCGACCGACTGCGAACCGCCTCGGAAAATACCGGACGGCTGTGTCTTGCCAGCCCCCGTTCGTTCTGCCAGCCTCCGCCCATTGAAACGGGGCTTCTCAGCCTCCGAAATCTCTCCTGTCCATGGCTCTCAAGAAATCCGACCTCTACTCATCCCTCTGGGCGTCCTGCGACGAACTCCGCGGCGGCATGGATGCCAGCCAATACAAGGACTACGTCCTGTTCATGCTCTTCATCAAATACGTCTCCGACAAATACGCGGATTCTGATGATTTCGAGCCGCCGGTCGTCATTCCGCCCGGAGCCGGCTTCAAGGACATGATCGCCCTCAAGGGCAAGCCCGACATCGGCGACCGCATCAACAAGGAAATCATCCAGCCGCTGGTCGATGCCAACTCCCGCCTGTCCAAGAGCGACTTCCCGGACTTCAACGACCCGAACAAACTCGGCGAGGGCCAGGCCATGGTGGACCGCCTCGGCAACCTCATCGCCATCTTCCAGAAACCCGAACTCGATTTCTCCAACAACCGCGCAGAAAACGACGACATCCTCGGCGATGCCTACGAGTATCTCATGCGGCACTTCGCCGTGGAAAGCGGCAAGAGCAAAGGGCAGTTTCTCACACCCTCGGAGGTGAGCCGCATCCTCGCCAAGATCATCGGCATCACGCCGGCCAATTCTGTCGCCTCCACCACAGCTCACGACATCACCTGCGGTTCCGGTTCGCTGCTGCTCAAGGTTGCCGCCGAGGCGGGTAAGCACATCACCCTCGAAGGGCAGGAAATGGACGTGACCACCGCCGGTCTCGCCCGCATGAACATGATCCTGCACGGTTTCCCCACCGCCAACATTCTCACGGGAAACACCCTCGCCGATCCCAAGTTCAAGGATGGCGAAAACCTGCGCACCTACGACTATGTCGTCGCCAATCCGCCGTTCTCGGTGAAAACTTGGTCCACTGGCCTCACCCCGGAGGCCGATCGCTACCAGCGCTTCACTTGGGGCATCCCGCCCGCCAAGCAGGGTGACTACGCCTTCCTGCTGCACATCATCCGCTCGATGAAGAGCAGCGGCAAGGGTGCCTGCATCCTTCCCCACGGCGTGCTGTTCCGCGGCAATGCCGAGGCAGTGATTCGCGAGCAACTCGTCCGCTCCGGCATCCTCAAGGGCATCATCGGCCTGCCCGCCAACCTGTTTTACGGCACCGGCATCCCCGCCTGCATCCTTGTGCTCGACAAGGAGAATGCCACCGCCCGCAAGGGAATCTTCATGATCGATGCCTCCAAGGGCTTCCTCAAGGACGGCAACAAGAACCGCCTCCGCGAGCGCGACATCCACAAGATCGTCGATGCCTTCACCAAGAGCAGCGACATCCCCGGCTACTCCCGCCTAGTGCCATTTGCCGAGATCGAGAAGAACGACTTCAACCTGAACCTGCCGCGCTACATCGATGGCCGGGAAACCGAGGACCGCCAGGACATCGAGGGCCACCTCAAGGGCGGCATCCCCGCCGACGATGTCGAGGCCCTCGCCGAAACTTGGGCCGTCTGCCCCGGACTCAAGGCGCACCTGTTTTCCGATCTCCGCCCCGGCTACCTCCGGATCACCACCGGCCGCGCCGACCTCAAGACCGCCATCGGCGGCCATCCCGAGTTTGCCGCCTTCGTCGCAGGGCTGGAGAAATGCTTCGGCACCTGGCGCGATCGCATGGCCAAGAAACTCCGCGCCTTCGATACCGGCGGCCACCCAAAGGAACTGATCCACACGCTCTCCGAGGACCTGCTGGCCCATTACCAGAACCAGCCGCTTATCGACGCCTACGCCGTCTTCTAGCACCTCATGGATTTCTGGGCGGAAACCATGCAAGACGATGCCTATCTCATCTCCGCCGATGGCTGGAAAGTCCAAACCTCCCGCATCCTCGAAACCGACAAGAAAGGCAAAACCAAGGACCGCGGCTGGACCTGCGACCTCGTGCCAAAGCCGTTCATCGTCGCCCGCTACTTCGCCAAGGAAGAGGCCGCCATCGAGGCCCAGAAAGCCGAACTCGAAGCCGCCCAGGCCAGCCTCACCGAGCTGGAGGAGGAACACGGCGGCGAGGACGGCCTGTTCTCCGAGTTGGAAAAACTCACCGCCGCCACCGTCAAGGCCCGGCTCAAGGAACTGCGACCTGGGAACGCCAAGCCCCAGCTTGGCGCGAAATCCACCCAGGCCGAGCTTGGGCTCGGCGATCCCGGCGATGCCGACGAAGCCGCCGCCCTCAAGCAGTGGCTCGCCCTCAGCGAGCAGGCGGCCGACCTGAAAAAATCCATCCGCGAGGCCGAGGCCGCCCTCGATGCCGCGGCCTACGCGAAATACCCGCAGCTCACCACCGACGAAGTGAAATCCCTCGTCGTCGATGACAAGTGGCTCGCCGCCATCGGCACCCGCATCCACGGCGAGGTCGATGGCGTCAGCCAGGCCCTCACCAGCCGCATCGGCGAACTGGCCGACCGCTACGCCGCCCCACTCCCGGAGCTCACCGCCCGCGTCGCCGAATTCGAGGCCAAGGTGGCCGCCCACCTCGTCAAAATGGGTCATTATTAAAGAAATGACTGCTTTTCTTTAATAGGCGATTCCCTTATTAAAGCTCCGCACCATGAACCGCAGCACGTCCGGCCACTACGAAACCACCGCTGCCGGTGGTGAAACGGTGCGTGCCTTCGTGCCGGTCGCCTTGCCGCCGGAGCCGCCGCTCGATCTTGCCGGCAGCCGCCAGCGGCTGTTGGAACGGGCCACCCTCGCCCTCGGCCGGCTGGACAGCGTGAGCACCCTGCTGCCCGATCCCCAGCTCTTCCTCTACGCCTACGTTCGCCGCGAGGCAGTGCTATCCTCCCAGATCGAGGGCACCCAGTCGTCTCTCTCCGACCTCCTGCTCTTTGAAATGGAGGAGGCCCCCGGCACGCCCATCGACGACGTGGTGGAGGTTTCCAACTACATCCGGGCCCTGGAGCTCGGCATGGCCCGCCTCCGCGAGGGGTTTCCGCTGTGCAACCGCCTGCTGCGGGAAATGCACGCCCACCTGATGTCCCGCGGCCGCGGCAGCGACAAGGAACCCGGCGAGTTCCGCCGCAGCCAGAATTGGATCGGCGGCACCCGCCCCGGCAACGCCCGCTTCGTCCCGCCGCCTCCCGATCAGGTCGAGCCATGCATGGCCGCCCTGGAAGCCTTTCTCCACGAGGAAACCAGCGGCATGCCCGTACTGCTCAAGGCCGCGCTCGCCCACGTCCAGTTCGAGACCATCCACCCCTTCCTCGATGGCAATGGCCGCCTCGGCCGCCTGCTCATCGTCCTGCTGCTCCACCACGGCGGGCTGCTCGCCCAGCCGCTTCTCTACCTCAGCCTCTACCTCAAGCAGCACCGCCCGGTCTATTACGACCTGCTCGACCGCGTCCGCACCGCAGGCGATTGGGAAGCCTGGGTGGATTTCTTCCTCGAAGGCGTGGAAACCACCGCCCTCGGGGCGGTCGAGACCGCCCGCCGCCTTGTCGCCCTCTTCGACGACGACACCCGCCGTCTCCAGCAATCCGGCCGCAGCGCCGCCAACGCCCTGCGGGTGCTGGCCGCCCTCCGCCAACGCCCCATGCTCAGCCTCCCCCAGCTCTGCCAACTCACCGCCATGACCTTCCCCACCGCCAACAAGACCATGGCCATGCTCGTCGAAACCGGCATCGCCCGCGAACTCACCGGCCAGCGCCGCAACCGCGTTTTCGTCTACGA
>JBMTCD010000167.1:0-8357 GCA_049430545.1 Luteolibacter sp. | reverse complement strand
GGTCTGGCAGCCGGCCTGCTGCTGGCCGCCTCGGCGGCCACTGGAGCGGAAAAACTGCAGGTCTTCATCTTGTCCGGGCAGTCCAACATGGTCGGTCACGCCAGCAGCTACCTGCTGGCCAACCTGCTGGACTCGCCGCTGGAGGAAGACGCCCGTTTGGCGAAGCTCGTGATCGCCGATTACGAGCAGACCCTCAAAACGGTGAAGCCGAAAATGGATGCCCTGCAGAAGCAGATCGACGTCCTGGCCGGGCCGGTTGGCGGCATCCAGAATATGGCCAGGAAGTCCAAAAAAGGCGATCAAAGCCCGGACGTGCAGGCGAAGGGCAAGGCCCATGAGGATGTCAAAGCCAGGATTGAGGCCCTTGCCAAGGAGAAGGGCGAATGGCTCAGGCGCGTGCGCTACAACGAGGGCAAGAAGGTGCGCATCGCGGCCTTCGGTGAGGTGGACCGAGCCAAGCGCGCCACCGGAATCGCCGGGCCCATCGCTCCGGGCTATGGCTCCGATTCCACCAACATTGGCCCGGAGTATGGCTTTGGCATGGCTTTGGAGAGCCAACTCGATTCGCCCGTCCTGCTGATCAAGGTTTCCTGGGGTGGAATCGACATAGACACCGGATTTCGCCCGCCTTCATCGAAAAAACTCGGCAATGAGACGGAGCTGCCTCCGTCCCCGGGCCCGAAGTATCAGGAACTGGTCAAGCAGGTGCACGCCGTGCTGTCTGACTTGAAGACCTATCACCCCGCCTACGATCCTGCGGCGGGATACGACATGGCCGGCTTTTACTGGTTCCAGGGATTCAACGACAAATTCGGTGACAAGCCGACCCGCTACAAGGAACACATGTCGAATTTCATCCGTGACATTCGTGCCGAGTTCAAGGCTCCCGCGATGCCCTTCGTGATCGGTGTGATCGGGACGGGTTCACGCGCCAAGAAGACCGACTACAGCGCGATGTCGCACGCGGCCGCAGTGGAATTGGGGAAAAAGGAAACCGCGAGCCAGCCGGTCGCGGTCGCGCAGCGCGAGGCGGCGGCCCTTCCCGAGTTCGCCGGCACGGTCGTGGCGGTGGAGAGCTACCCGCATTACGACTACGCCGCCCTGCCGCTCTACGAGGTGTGGAAGGAACGCCCCGGCGAGTGGCAGAACATCGGCAGCGGCCGGCCATACCACTACCTCGGCAGCGCCAGATTCTTCACCCGCTTCGGCCACGCCTGTGGCGAGGCGATGGCCAAGCTGAGGAAAAAGCCCTGACCCACCGGATCCAACCCAACCATCCATGAAACGAAATCCAACCGTAGCAGCCGCCCTGTTGCTGGCGCTGACCCTGAACGGCGCGGCCAACATCCTGCCTGCCGGAAAAGACACCGAAGACATCATGGTCGGGGTGACCGGCATGTCCGTTGCGCTGAAGGGCGGGAAACTGCGGGTGACCCAGATCTCCCCGGACACCCCGGCGGCAGGGAAGCTCGAGGCAAACGACGTGCTGCTCGCGGTGGACGGCGCATCGCTCGCAACCCAGGACCCGCGCCATCCGCTCGGATTCGCGATCAACGCGGCGGAGGGACGCGACGGGAAGATGACATTCGACATCGAGCGGGCCGGCACCGCGCGCAAGGTCGTGATCCAGCTCGAGCCGATCGGCGGCTACAGCGCATCCTATCCGGTCGATTGTCCGAAGTCGCGACGGATCGTGGACGAAACCGCAGCGTTCATTCTCAAACACGGTGGGCCGGGGGAGGGGATCAATGGCAATCTTGAAGGATTGTTCCTGCTCTCGACCGGTGAAAAAAAATATCTGCCGGCGCTCGAGAAATATGCACGCGCCCTGGCGGAGAAGAACTGCGGCCGCAGCACCTGGGGCATCGGCTACAGCGGTATCTTTCTTGGCGAGTATTTCCTCGCCACGGGCGACAAGCGCGTGCTGCCGGCGCTCAAGGCCCGCTGCGAGGCTCTGAAATCCGGCCAGTACTACGGCGGCTGGGGCCATAGTGTCGATAACTGCGTTCCCGGCTACGTCACCGGCGGCCTGCTGAATGCCGCCGGCGACCAGGCGCTCGCCACCCTGGTGCTTGCCCGCGAGTGCGGCGTGGCGGTGGATGAGAAGACCTATGACAACGCGCTGCGTCTGTTCTTCCGTTTCGCCGGCCGCGGTGGCGTGCCCTACGGCGACCACCACCCGGAGCTGTGGTGGTCATCCAACGGCAAGAACGGCGGCCTCGCCTCGGCGCTGACCCTGCTGCCGGACAAGAAGTTCCAGGCGGGAGCCCAACTGCTGGCGCTCAGCGAGACCGACACCTACTGGGGCTGCGAGGGCGGCCACGGCTCGTGTTTCGGCAACCAGACGTGGCGCAACATCGTCGATGCATTGGTTCCTCCGGAACACAAGGAATCATGGCGCCGTCACAAGGATGAGATGATCTGGTTCTACGAACTTTCGCGCATGCCGGGCGGCGGTTTCCGCACCCCGTGGTTTCCGGGGCACGGCACGATCGGCAAGGCCCCGCTCCATCAGACCGGCCTGATCGCGATGGCCTACACCGCGCACCTCAGGAACCTGCGGATCTGCGGCAAGCCGCGCACCCGCTTCAGCGTGCCGCACCGGCCCACCGCCGTCGAGGCCTCGCTCGCCACCGATGATTTTCACCGCACCGACTTCATCGAGGGTGCCGTCATCGAGGAAAAGCCGCATGAGATCGCGGCGGCGTTCATGACGCTCTACAATGCCGACGGATCGGTCTCGTCCACCACCGCCAATGCGGAGAAAAACGATGCCCGCAAGAAGCGCATGCCCGCCTCTTGGTATGCCAAGCTGATGCGCCACTATTCGCCGACGGTGCGCGACTGGGCGGCCCACGGCCTGGGCTTCCTCGGCGAGGAGGCGATCCCGGAAATCCGCAAGGCTCTCGCCAGCAACGACGGCCGGCTGCGGGTCGCCGGCCTCGACGCGATCAGCTGCACCGGCGGCTGGGGCATTGGCAGGACGACCTCGAACATCACCCCCGCGATGATCCGGGAGCACTTCCTGCCGCAGATTCTGGCACCGCTGAAGGATCCCGCGGCACCGATGTGGGAGAAACGCCACGCGCTCATGGCGCTGAGCTGCGCCGATCCGGAAGCGATCAAGGCGAACCTCGGCCTCATCAAGCCCTACTTCGGCGCCGACGAGTGGTGGCTGCGCGCGGCGGCCTTCGCGGTGATGCACCCGCTCATACCCGACAGCGCATCGGTCCGCGCGATGCTGCCGACGATGCTGGCCAGTTACGATTCCGACTCCAACCTGCCGAGCCGGCGCTGGGGTGCGACCGGTTTCTTCAAGGAGGCGATCGCCAAAAACCCGGAAGTGAAGCGGGAGATCATCGACGGCATGGCGAAGTCCCTCAACCGCCTGAAGATCCGGGACGGATTCGTGAAGCAGGTCGACGTCAACAACATCTTCGAGACGCTCCGCTACGTGGACATGGCGAGGCACCCGGAAAACGCGGTGCCGATCCTGCCTGCGATCGAGCGTGTCTATCCGCATCTCGGCGACCTGCCGGCAACCTGGACGGTGGTCGGTGCCCGCTGGGGGAACATCGGCCTCGCCAAGGCTGCCGAGCTGCTGGGTGAGGAGGGCCGCCCGTTCGTCGCCAGCATGAAGCGCATCCGGCCGGAACTCAAAGCCATGGCGAAATCCCCGGGCAAACAAGCCAAGAACACCCAGCAGGCGCTCGCCCGGCTCGACGAGGCTGTCAAGGCATGGGAGGCGGAATTCGGCAGCGCGGCGCGTCAATGACCTCATCTGGCCCCATGCGCTCCGCCGGATTTTCTTCAATCACCGAGCAGGTGGCGGCCCACCTCCGCGAGGAATTGCTGCGCGGACGGTGGCGGGATAACATGCCCGGCAGAAACCAGCTGTTTCAGGAACTGGGTGTCAGCACCCGCACCGTCGAGCTGGCCTTCCAAATACTCGAAAAAGAGGGGCTGCTGGCGGCCCAAGGGGCAGGCAGGCGGCGCCGGATCATGTCGCCGGCCAGCGGGATGCGCTCCCCCCAGTTGCAGGTGGCCTTGTTGATGACGGATTACGCCGAACGTGTTCCGAACCTGCTGCACCACCAGCTCACCCAGGCCGGGCATCGCTCTTTTTTCACCGAGAAAACCTTGCTCGACCTCGGCATGGACGTCGAGCGCATTTCCCGGTTCGTCCGGGAGGTCCGGGCGGACGCCTGGGTGGTGGCTTCGGGATCGCGCGACGTTCTGCAATGGTTCGCAAGCCAGGAGGTGCCGGCGATTGCGATGTTCGGGAACCGCCACGGACTTCCGATCGCCGGCGTGGGTCCGGACAAGGTGCCGGCCTTCGCCGATGTGACCCGCCGGCTGATCCGGCTCGGCCATGGCCGGATCTCATTGATCGGGCGCCGCCAAATCCGCCTGCCGCAACCGCACCGCGTCGTGCGCGCCTTTCTCCGCGAACTCGAGGCGGCGGGGATCGCCGCCAACTCCTTCAATTTGCCCGACTGGGAAGAGAGCGGAAGCGGCCTCGAGAAGATGCTCGACTCGCTGTTCAGGACCACTCCGCCGACCGCCCTGATCCTTTGCGAGCCATTTGTCTATCACGCCGCCCACCACTACCTCGCCCGGCGCGGCCTGCGGGTGCCGGCGGATGTCTCATTGGTCTGCACCGATGGCCACCACACATTCACCTGGTGCAGGCCCACGATCGCGCACATTCGCTGGGACTACCGCCCGGTGCTGCGCCGCATCGTGCGCTGGGCGAACCACATCGCCCGCGGCAAGGAGGACCGCCGGCAGACACTGTCCAAGGCGGAGTTTGTCGATGGCGAAACGGTCGGGCCGGCACCGAAGCGGTAGCGAGAACAGCCGGTGCGGGCTGTGGCCTGATTCTCGGAGGATGGTCCGGCCGCAGCCGTGATGGATCGCAACCTGATAAATTGTGCGCAGGTTGCCTCGGGATTTTTAATTTGGCAGCCTGCTCCGCTGAATCATACCTGAGTTTATATGTGATGAGGGCTGGATCGTTTCATAGAGACTCCGTCCATGCACCCGAATCCGAGACCCAACGACAAAGCCATGAAACCAAAAATCCGAACTCACTACCTGTTCACCGCGCTGCTCGCGGCGCTCGTCACTTCACTTGCTCCAGTCAGTGCCGCCGATCTGACTTGGGATCACGATGCCGACGGCACCGCTTCCGATGGTGCCGGCACATGGCTCAATGCCAACCAGTGGCTGGACAGCGCCACCCCCGCCACTTGGAACAACACCACGCCTGACAACGCCATCATCGGCTCCGGCGGCGCGGGCGGCACGATCACCCTCGGCGCGGTCACTGCCGGCACGGTCACGCTCAACAACTTCTCAGGCACCTACACGCTCAGCGGCGGCAGCCTCGATCAAAGCGGCGGCCTCACGGTCGGCTCCCCTGCCGGAAGCGTGACGATCAGCACGCCGGTCAGCGGCACCGGCGGCTTGGTCATGAGCAGCGGCGGCACCCTGACGCTCTCCAGCGCCAACTCGTTCAGCGGCGGCATCACGGTCAACGGGAGCACGCTCGTCGCCAGCGGCGACTCCAGCCTCGGTGCTACCAGCAGCGGGTTGACCTTCAACGGCAACTGCATTTTCAGCTGTGGCGGTAGCTTCATCGACATCAACCGCACGGTCACCGTGAGTGCAGGCGCGAACCTGTCATACAACACCGCTGGCCAAACGATACGCGGCCCGGTCGCCGGCAGCGGCACGATCACGGTGCTCAACCCCTCTCAGGGCAACCCCGGCCTGGCAATGACCAACACGAACAACACCTTCACCGGCACGCTCAATCTCACCGACAAGGGCGCGCAAGGAACTGCCGCCTACTATTTCAACAGCTTGGGAGATGGGGAGGGGGCTGGCACCATCAGCTTGGGTTTCAACGCCGCGAACGATGCCCAGGGCTCCTCTTTCGTATGGCACACCGGTGCCGTTGCGCCACTGGTCCTGAACCATCGCCAGTTCAATATCGGCGGCTCTTTTTCCTATATCGTAAACAATAACATCTTATCCTCGCACGCCAACACCATCACCATCAATACTGACCTGCTGGCCACCGGCAACCGCAACAGGACACTGGGGCTTGACGGCGGCAACACCGGCGACAACACCATCGCAGGAAGTATCCCCGACGGTGAATCCAACACAGTGCTCAGCCTGTCCAAGGGCGGTATCGGCAAGTGGATTCTCAGTGGGGTGAACACCTACACCGGCGGTACCACGGTGAACACGGGCACGCTGGTGCTCGGCAGCACCGGCCAGTTGAAGTTCGCCGTCACCGACAGCGCAAACACCCGGCTCACCCGCAATGGCACGAGCGTCGTCACCCTGGACGGCAGCTTCGACATCGACACCTCGGCCACCACCAGCGAGGCCGTCGGGCCTTGGACCCTGGTCAGCGGCAGCGTCACCTACGGTGACACCTTCAACGTCGCGGGCTTCACCCATGCAGGAGATGGGGCTTGGTTCAAGACGATCGATAGACAGACTTGGATCTTCACCCAAGCCACTGGCCAGTTGTCGCTCGTCGGCCCGGCGGAAATCCTGGCTTTCGGCATCCCCGGCTCAAACGGTGTCGTTGACAAAGTCGCGAAGACCGTTTCCCTGACCGTGCCATGGACGCCTTGGGGCATCACGGGTTTGTCATCGCTTGCGCCGACCTTTACCCTGTCCTCCGGGACCTGCGACCAGACCAGCGGAGCCCCGCCCACGCCGACCTTCGCCGCTGCCAATCCCGCGCAGTATGTCGTCACGGACGGAGACGTCAGCAACACTTACACAGTGACCGTCAATGTGACACCGCCGAGCACGGAGACGTTGATGACCGGCGTTTACTTCCCGGGATATGGCTTTGCCTGGGCCAGTGACGAGACCAATTTCCAGATGGTCGTGCCTGCTGCCGCTTCCCTCTCAGGGCTGGCCCCCACCTTCAGTATCTCGCCGCTCGCCGTTGTCGATACCGCCTCGGGCACGGCGCGGGACTTCACCAACCCGCAGACCTACACGGTCACCGCCGAGGATGGTTCCCAGACGACTTATACGGTGACGGTCCAGAAAATCACCAACACCGGCACGGGGACGTATCAGCAGAAGGTGCTCGCCAGCGGCCCGGTGTCCTACTGGCCTCTGAACGAAACGAGCGGCACCACCGCTTTTGACATTGCCAGCGGCATCAACAACATCACCTACGGCGGGGACTTCGGGATTGCTCCGGACAATTATCAGATCAACCAGCCCGGATTGAGGGATGATGGAAATCCCAGTGCCCAGTTGATCATGCCAGGTGCCAACCCGGGAATTGATGTCTCCACTCAGGCACCCTATCACCCCAGTCTGAACCCGCTCCAGTTCACGGTCGAATGCTGGGTCAAACCCACCAGCACGACCGGTCAGTATCTGGTTTCCTTGCAGGATCGTACCGCTGGCGGGCGCATCGGTTATGCCCTCTGGAAGAACAACGGCAGCGCGGGATTTGGTGTATCGGGCGGGATCAGCACCACGAGCACCGGTGTTTCCGTCAACGGTGCGACGGTCGCCGCAGTCGGTCAATCCTACCATGTCGTCGGCACCTATGACGGAACGACGCTCAGACTGTATGTGAATGGCAATCTGGAAGGCTCGGCAAACCTCACTTACATGCCAGCCACTGCCTTTCAGCCCGGTTTCTCGCTCGGTTCGCGCAACGGCTTCACGGCCAGTCCCTCCTATCTGCAGGACGTCGCGGTCTATACCCGTGCACTGACGCAGGAGGAAATCCTGAGCCATTACAACTACAACCAAGCCGGCTACGCCGCGTGGGCAGCCACCCATGCGCCGACCGGCGGCGCGAACGGCGACCATGACGGCGATGGCGTGCCCAACGGCGTGGAATATGTGCTCGGCGGCACCAAGGACACCAACGACATCGGCAAGCTGCCGACGTCCTCGATCGACGGCGACGACATGGTCTTCAGCTTCGTGCGCGACCAAGCCTCCATCGACGGTTCCACCACCGTCCAGATCGAAACCAGCACGGACCTGGTGACATGGGACAGCGCGCCCTCGCCCTACGCGGTGCCCGACGTTGCCGCCTCCAACATCCCCGGAGTGAGCGTGGCCAAGGATTCACCCGCTGCCGGCAAGGACACGGTGACGCTGCGGATCCCGCGCGCGCCGGACGCCAGCAAATTCGCCCGCATCAAGGTCACGGTGCCATAATGCTGAAACGCTGGGATGATCAGGAAACCTGTCAGTCCTTTGCCGATCATGGTAAAGAGAGGAACCTGAAACCTCAGTTGCAATGTTCTTCCAGAGTTGATGGATTTGCTCTGGAATCGGAGGGGGGGGGG
>JBMTCD010000166.1:0-8415 GCA_049430545.1 Luteolibacter sp. | reverse complement strand
CCGTTTTCCAAGGCGAGGTCACCCACATCACCGGCGAGGCGGACCTCCAGCGCAACACGCTCCAAGCCAAGGTGAGGATCATCGATCCCGCCGACCAGCTGCGGCCGGAGATGCTCTGCCGCGTCGAGTTTCTCGAAACCACAGGCGCCTCATCACCCGTGCGTGCCGCTGCATCGCTCGCCACCTGGGTCCCCGTGTCCGCAGTGGCTGGCGACGCGGTTTGGATCTGCGATCCCGAATCGGAACGAGTGCGACAACGCGCTGTCTCGGCAACTTCAGAATCCCGCGACGGCCACATCCGCATCGCCGATGGCCTGCATGCAGGCGAATGGGTCGTCCTTTCGCCGGCCGGCCTGCGCGATGGCCAGCGCATCAACCCCAAGCTGAAAGAGCCATGATGGAACCCATGATCGAATGCCGCGGCATCACCAAGAACTACCGCAAGGGCAACCACATCGTCACCCCGCTCGAAGCGCTCGACCTCACCGTGCGCAAGGGCGAGTTCCTCGCGCTCATGGGGCCGTCCGGATCGGGAAAAACCACGCTGCTCAACCTGCTTTCCGGCATCGACTCGCCCAGCTCCGGCTCGCTCGTCATCGCCGGGGTGGACATTTCCACGCTCTCTCGCCGCGACCTGACGAAGTGGCGGGCCAAGCATATAGGTTATATCTTCCAACTCTATCACCTCGTGCCGGTGCTCACCGCTTTCGAAAACGTCGAACTGCCGCTTCTGCTGGATGACATTTCCAAAAAGGAGCGCCATGCCAAGGTGCGGGCCGCACTGGAACTGGTCGGCCTCGGCGACCGCTCGCACCACACGCCCGCCGAGTTGTCCGGCGGCCAGGAACAACGCGTCGCCATCGCACGCGCCATCGTCGCGGATCCGCCATTGCTGGTGGCCGACGAACCGACCGGCGACCTCGACCGCGAATCGGCCGGCCGCATTCTCGAGTTGCTCCGCGAACTCGCCCGCGAGCACCAAAAGACGATCGTCATGGTCACCCACGACGCCAGGGCCGCCGCGGCCGCCGACCGCACGCTGCATCTCGAAAAAGGCCAACTGCTCGAAGCCGCCCCATGAATGCCATCCTCAATCTGCTCAGGCTGGCCTGGCTCCAGCTCATCCGCCACCGGGTGCGCTCGGCGCTCACCGTGTTCGGCGTGGCCTCGGGCATGTTCCTGTTCACCGCCGTCGAGACGCTGCAACGCTCGCTGGCCAACGCCACCGAGACCACCGCCGCCGATACCACGCTGGTGGTTTACCGGCAAAACCGCTTCTGCCCGTCCGCCAGCCGCCTGCCGGAGCACTACGCCGATGAAATCCGCCGCATCGGGGGCGTGCGCGAGGTGATCCCGGTCAAGATCGTGGTCAACAACTGCGGTGCCTCGCTCGATGTGATCACGTTCCGCGGTGTGCCCGAGGGCTTGCTGCAACGCTTCGCGCCGGAAATCGAAATCATCGCAGGCAGCGAAGCCGAGTGGACCCGCCGCGACGACAGCGCGCTGTTGGGCGAGGTTTTCGCGCAACGGCGCGGCTTGAAACCCGGCGACCGCTTCGACGCCGCGGGCATCACGGTCACCGTCGCCGGCATCATCCGCTCGCCCTTTCCGCAGGACAACAACGTGGCTTATGTGAAACTTCCGTTCCTGCAACAAGCCTCGCGCGTCGGCCTCGGCGTGGTCACGCAGTTCAACGTCCGCGTGCATTCCTCCGCCGACCTCAAACCGGTCGCCGCGGAAATCGACGAACGTTTTCGCTCGGCCCAGGAGCCGACCGACACCCGGCCGGAAAAAGCCTTCTTCGCGGAAACCGCCGCGCAGTTGATCGAGCTGATCGGCTTCACCCGCTGGCTCGGCATCGGCGCGGTGATCGCCGTGGTCGGACTCGTTGCCAATGCGCTGCTGCTGGCGGTGCGTGGCCGGGTGAAGGAGAATGCCGTGCTGCGCACGCTCGGCTATCCCGGCCGCGCCATCGGCCTGCTCGTTCTCGGTGAGGGTGGCATGCTTGGTCTGGCGGGAGGCGTTGTCGGTGTCGGCCTTGCCGCCGGCTTTCTGCGCTGGCAGGGTTTCACCATGGGCAACGAGGGCCAGACGCTCGCCATCCAGCCGGATGCCGCAGTCGTGGCCGTCGGCGTGGGAGCGGCGCTCGCGCTCGGGGTGTTCGCCTCTTTGTGGCCCGCATGGCTGGCCATAAGCCAATCGATCGTCAGGAACCTCCGCAGTTGACATGTTGCCCTTCACTTACGCCGTCCGGAACCTGTTCCGCAGCAAATCCAGGCTGCTCCAGACCATTGGTGGCAGTGCGCTGGTGGTCCTGCTCGTCATGGCCGCCGTGGCCATCAACGGCGGAATGAAGCAGGTGCTCTCCGCCTCGGGATCGCCGCGCAATGTCATCCTGCTCGGCGCGGGTTCCGAGGAAAGCACCCAGCGCAGCGAGATTCCGGAAACCACCCCAGGGATCGCGGGCGCGGCCATCCCGGGCATCTCCGCCCGGCTCGGCATGCGCGCCGTCTCCAGCGAGATCCATTACATGAGCTATCTATCGCTCATGGACGGCCGCAGGGCCCAGGCGATGTTCCGCGGCGTCACTCCCGAAGCCCTGCGCGTGCATCCCGAGGTTCGCATCACCGATGGCCGTTTTCCCGGCTCCGGCGAGGTGATGGCCGGACGCCTCGCCTGGCGCAAACTCGGTGTCCGCGAGGACGATCTCAAACCGGGCTCGACGCTCGTCCTCGATGGCCAGAAACTCGAAATATCGGGAATTTTCGCCGCGCCGGGCACCGTGCTCGAATCCGAAATCTGGGCCGCGCTCGGTGACCTGCGGACGCTGGCGAAACGCGAGACCCTGTCCTGTGTCGTGCTGCGTCTCAACGATCCCGCCGATTTCGACGAAGCCGATCTTTTCGCCAAGCAACGGCTCGATCTCGAACTTTCCGCCCTGCGCGAAAGCGACTATTACGCCCGGCTCAGCGCGTTTTTCAAACCGCTGCGCGCCATGACCTGGATCACCGCCGGGCTGATCGCCGCAGGTGCCTTGTTCGGCGGCGTCAACACCCTTTATGCCGCCTTCGCCTCGCGCATCCGCGAGATGGCCACCTTGCAGGCCATCGGCTTCGCGCGCCGCTCGCTGCTGCTCAGCCTGATTCAGGAAAGCACGCTCGCCTGCCTCACCGGCGCCTTGCTCGCCTCGCTGCTTGCCGTGCTCTTGCTCGATGGCCGCAGCGTGCCGTTTTCCATCGGCTCCTTCACCTTGGAAATCGGTCCGGATGCCGCCATCGCCGGCATCGCCACCGGCTTTTTGCTCGGCGTGCTCGGCGCGCTGCCACCCGCCATCCGCTGCCTCAGACCCTCACTGCATTCGGCCCTCCGGATGTCCTGAAAACACCAACCACCACACACAACCGACATGAAACCGCTCCATCTGCTAGCCGCCTCGGCGCTCTTGTTTGCCGCCTGCAAGGAATCGACACCAACCGTCGCTCCATCCGGCGATGCCTCGTCCCGGGACAAGGCCTTGCTGGAAACCGTCCTCGGCACCGTTCCCACCGGCGAAGCCAAGGCCATTGGCGAATTGAAAGGCACGGCCAAGCCCGGCGACGAGGTCACCCTGACCGGCCGCATCATGGGCAACATCAAGCCCTTCGTCGAAGGTCGCGCCGCCTTCATCCTCGCCGATCCCTCGATCATCACCGCATGCAGCGACATCCCCGGCGACGAATGCGAAACCCCGTGGGACAATTGCTGCGACAGCCCCGAGGACAAAAGGAAGGCGATCGCCACCATCCAGATCGTCAACGACGAAGGCCGGGTGCTGAAGCAGGGCGTCGAAGGCAGCGGCGGACTTGCCAATCTGGCCACCGTCACCGTGAGCGGCAAGGTGGCCGATGGTTCGCAGGGCGATGTGCTCATCGTCAACGCCACCGCCATTCAAGCCGGGAAACCGCACTGACCCGCTGCGCAGCCCGAATCAACCCGGATAGGGAAATGATATCCCTTTCCGGGTTATTTCTTCAGCTCGAGCATCGCCTTGCCCATCGCCTCGCCGACGAGCATGTAGGTTTCGGCATTGCCATTGTAATGGAAGCCCTGGTTTCGCGGCGAAACCTCGGGTGCCCGGTAAAATGCGCGGATGTCCACCGATTTCACGGTGCCCTTGAATTCCGGATGTTTGGCGGGATCGCCCACATTCATCTGGGCCTTGAAGATGGTGTCCGCACTGCTGCCGGGTTCCCAGGTCTTGCCGCCGCCGAAGCCCACGGTGGCCACCACGAAGGGGGCATCGGGCGCGTTGAATTCCTTGCGCAGCACATGGATGAGCCGCACCAGGTTCTGCTCATAACGGGTGGCCGCCAGGCCCGCGCTGCCGGTGCCTTGTTCGCCGCCGTCCTTGTGGCCCTGCCACCAGCCGAAGCCGGCGATCTCGTAGCCCCGGCCCTTCCAGTGGGGGAATTTCTCGTCAAACTCCGCAAGCACCTCCTTGGCCCCGTTGAAACATTCGTCGTATTGCAATCCTGCATACCAATCGATCGGCTTGGGCTCGGTGCCCTTGATCCAGCGGTCCGGCGAATCCTTGTATCCGGCGTGAATCCATGTGACGCCTTCCGCATCGGTGTGCTCGAAACGCTCGGAGCCGGGCGGCAGGAAATCCCATGACAGGGAACGGTTCCCCTGGCTGGCCTTGAGGATGAGCACGGGCTCGTCGTGGAAATCGCCGACCATGTGTCCGAAGCCAAGCTCCGGGCCGATGCTGTTGTCCGAGGCTCCGCACCCGATGCCCAGCCATTTGTCGGCGGTGGCGGTGACGACGCCCTTGTAATAGACATCATCGCGCGAGATGAAGTTCCCCTTGTCATCGACGAGGTAAGGGAACTTGCCCTCGTGGTTCACCACGGTCTTGAGCGTGCCGGGAATATCGAGCCGGGCATGCCAGCCCAGGCCGTTGCCATGCTTGTTCAAGTAGAGGATCCTGAAGGGCACCTTCTTGCCCTCCTCCAGCTTGATGGGGGTGTGCACGGACTGGCCGCCGGGCTCCCTGCGATGGACTTCCTTGCCATCGACCACCATGACGTTTTCCTGCGAGGCACCATGGCCCGGGCGGAATTCATAGACGCCGGTGACGGGCATCGTGACGTGCCCCCTTACGACATGCACCCCACCTCCCGGATACGGGGTGGGAGTGACGCCGCCGAAGCTGGCGAGCGGCAAGGTCTGGCTAGCCTCCATCGTGTCGTAGTCGGCGGATGCATCGGGCCTGCCCGGATAGATCGACAACACCGGATCGGTGAACTCACTGCCCCAGCGGGTGCCGCCGCCATCGACCTGGCCGATGCCGACCATGTTGGATTGACCCGAGAGAATATAGACCTTCACGGGTTTTTCCGCGGCTTTGACTGCCGGAGTGAGCGCCAGGCTCGCGGCGGCGAGGAGGATGATGGGATGTTTTCTCATGGGTGATGGTCAATCTGGTGGATTATGAGGCTCGCGTCCTTGGAACAGGCCTTGCATCTACCTGCGAAACGATGGGCACGGAGAGCGTCTTTCAACTTCCGGCCGGGCTTCCATCCGGCATGGGCCTCAGCCCGCCTGACGGATCGCGGCCTTTGGCGGCGGCCCTGTGTTCCCGCTCCGAAGCCGATGAGGATGCATGCAAGGCATCCCGGTATGCGCGCGGCGAGCAGTGGAAGTGGCGGCGGAAGACGCCGGAAAAATACGTGCCTCTGGCGAATCCGCGGTCCAGTGCGATTGCAGTGATCGAGTGGTGCCTGTCCGCCAGCATCCGCCATGTCACTCGACAAGGAAGCGATGGACCATGGAGTGGGTGTAGGTTTCGCCGGGGCGCAAGACGGTGCTCGGGAATCCGGGCTGGTTGGGGGCGTCGGGGAAGTTTTCGGTTTCGAGGCAGAGGGCGGTGCGGTGGGCGTATTTCACGCCGCCTTTGCCGGCCACCGTGCCATCGAGGAAGTTGCCGCCATAGAACTGGATGGCGGGTTGGTCGGTCAGGATTTCCATGGTGCGGCCGCTCGCGGGATCCCTGAGGCGGGCGGCGAGCCGGAGCGGGGCGTTGCCGTCGTTGCGGAGCACCCACGCGTGGTCGTAGCCACCGGCGAGGCGGAGGGGCTCGAAGTCGGCACCGAGGCGCGCGCCGATGGCGGTGGGCGTGGTGAAATCCATCGGAGTGCCGCTGACCGGAGCGATTTCGCCGGTGGGGATGAGCCCGGCATCGGTGGGCAGGTAGTGGTCGGCCGCCAGCATCAACTCATGTTGGTTGATGGAAGTGCCTGGGTCGCCGCTGAGATTCCAGTAGCTGTGGTGGGCGAGGTTGACGATGGTGGGCGCATCGGTGGTGGCCTCGGCTTTCCAGACCAATTCGTTTTGTTCGGTGAGCCGGTAGGTGACCTTGACGTGGAGGTTTCCGGGATAGCCCTCTTCGCCGTCTTTGGAGAGGTAGGTGAACTCGACTCCGTCGGGGGTGGCGGTGCCGGACCAAAGGACTTTGTCGAAGCCTGTGTTGCCACCGTGGAGGTGGCAGGGGATGCCGTCGGGCGAGTTGTTGGTGGCGAGCTGGTATTCCCTGCCATCGAGGGTGAATTTGCCACGGGCGATGCGGTTGGCGAAGCGGCCGACCGTGGCACCGAAATACGAGGTGTTGGTGAGCCAGCCGTCGAGGGTGTCGTAGCCGTGGGTGACATCGGCGAACTTGCCGACGCGGTCCGGCGTTTCCATGGAAACAAGGATGGCCCCGTATTCGGTGACGCTGGCGCGTAGGCCGTTGGCATTGGTGAGGGTGAAAAGCGCGACCTCGCGGCCGTCGGGCATTTTGCCCCAGACTTCGCGGCTGATGCCAGACGGGGTCTGACTCCCGGAGGGCAGCGCGGAGGGTTTGTTGCAGGAACTCATCGCAAGGGCTGCCGCAGTGGCAGCTATGAGGGCGTGACGGGTCGTTTTCATCGGGTTGGTACGGTATGCGTTTTATCGCCGCAAATCATCAGGCGGCGGATGCCGGAAAGGCAGGATGGAGCTCAATACAGCCTACGGCCCGACAGCGGGGGGCTTTTCCGTGAAATGCGCAGGGCAGGGGAAAATGGCCGGAATCATTCACGGCTGGCAGCGCTGATGGGGATGTGGCGTGCTTCAGCCGCACCACTCCGCCGCACCGTCACGAGCGGTCGGCGCACATGCGGATTTCCAAGTCGATCCCGGTGACGGCGTCCATGTTTCTAACGGAAAAGCGCCACCGGGATGTGGCAGGTGCGGATGAGGTGAGTGGTGGTGCTGCCGAGGATCAGGTTGCGGACCCGCGAGTGGCCGTAGGCACCCATCACGAGCAGTCCGATTTCCCGCTTTTCCACCTCGGCGGCGATCACTTCGTCGGGATCGCCTGCAAGAAGATCCGCGGTCACCTCGAAACCCGCGCCGTGCAGGCTGGTGGCGGCGTGGTCGAGCGAAAGTCCGTGTTCCTTGTCCTGCCGGCCGACCATGACGAGATGGCATTCCAGCCCCTTGAGCAGCGGGTTCGTGGCGGCGTGGTGTGCGGCTTTGAGCGAACTCGGGCCGCCATCGAAGGCGATGAGGAAACGTGTGATAGGCTTGAACTCGCGCGCGGCGACCATCACCGGGATGCGCGCGCTGCGGACCACGCGTTCGAGGTTGCTGCCGAGATGGCCTTTGGCGAAATCGGCATGCTCTCCGCGCTTGCCGATGACAACCAGCTCCGCGCCTTGCTCGAATTCATCGAGTGTCTCGACCACCGAACCGTGGCGCTGGGTGGTTCGCACTTTGTGTCCTTCGAGTTGTTTCACCGCGTCCTCGAGGATCGCCTTGCCGCGCAGCCGGGCCAGGCGGGCGTGCGATTCGTCGTGGCGCGCGAGTTCCTCCAACAACTCGGCGCTGGCATCGAAGCCGATGCTGCCGCTCAGGTCCTGGCGGTCGGGCGATTCCTCGCGCTCGATGACATGCAGCACATGGATTTCCGCACCGGTGAGCGAGGCGGCCCAGGCGGCGTGTTGATAGATGCTCGGCGCGTAAAGCGAGCCGTCGGTGCAGGTGAGAATGGTGTTCATGGCTATCAATGTTCGAGCATGCGTTCGAGCGCGTCGGGTTTGTCATGGATGGCGAGCTTGTTGACGATGGTGGCGCTGGCCTCGTTCATGCCAAGGATTTCCACCCCGGTGCCTTCGCGGCGGAATTTCAACACCACCTTGTCGAGCGCGCCGACGGCGGTGAGATCCCAGAAATGGGCGTGTGAGACATCGATCACCACCTTGTCGATGGCCTCCTTGAAATCGAAGGCGGCGGTGAATGTATCGGCGGAAACGAAGAACACCTGGCCACGCACGGTGTAGGTGCGGGTGTCGCCGTCCAACTCGCTGGTCACGCGGATCACTTGCGCCACCTTGCGGGCGAAGAACAGCGAGG
>JBMTCD010000165.1:0-8445 GCA_049430545.1 Luteolibacter sp. | reverse complement strand
GCGGGCGCGTCGGTGAGGCCGTCCTGGATGGCGCGGTCGTAGTGGTGCGAGTAGGCCACGGCGGCGGACAGCCCGGTGAACACCGCGTCGGCATAGGCGATGGGCAGGCGGCCGAGTTCGAGCAGTTCGAGGATGAGGCTGGGCGAGGCCTGGGCGGCGTCGAGCAGGCGGCGGTCCTCCGGGTTGATGCCGCGCAGCACGCGCTGCTGGATCGCCTCGCTTTGCCACACGGCGGCGTAGCGGCCGGGATTGCGCAGCAGGCTGGTGAGGCCGCGCAGCGCGTCGATGGTGGGCATTTCCCACAGCACGCCGAAGCTGGCGGACAGCTGCTTGAAGAGCACGCCCAGATTGTAGGCCAGCCCCACGGCGCTCTGGGTGGCGAGCGTGTTGTGGGTCATGGCGGCCAGCGCCTCCATTTCCACGGCGCGGAAATTGCCGTCCACCTCGATGGCGTCGAGCCACTGGCCGAGCAGGCGGGCGGCTTGCGGGCCATAGGCGGTTTCGACCCGGCGGCGCACTTCCGGGTGGCGGAATATCTGGCGCAGGTCGCGGGCCACCTCGGCGTAGGCGATGAAGTAGTTGGTGGCTTCCATGTGGCTCCAGAACTTGGCCATGGCGTTGACTTCGCGCGGGCGGGCCATGTGGTGGGTGCGGGTTTTGGTAAAACCGGCAGCCATGGCGTTGACGCCGGCGGGCGCACCGCTCGGATCAATGGTGGAGTCGTCGCCCGGGCCCTTGGCGTCGAGGTGCTCGAAGGCGCCGGGCGCGTAGTTGCGGATCCTGGGCATGTTCAGGCCGTAGATGGCGCGATAGACCGGATTGAGGCGCTGCCACTCGGCATCATACTCGGCGCGCAGGAATTCGCCCAGGTCGCGGGCACGCGGGTTGAGTTGTTTTTCCATGGCCTCCATCACCTCCGCGGTGAAGCCATACTTGTCGAGCGCCGGGCGGTATTGCTCCTGGGCATACAGTTGCAGGTAGTAGAGGGCCTGCAGGTCGCTGGCCTTGAAGTCCACTTGCGAGCCGCGGCGGATCAGGCGTTGGAAACGGATCACCCGGGAGCGGAATTGCCGGTCTTCCTGCTGGGCCTTGAGCCGCTGCATGCGGAAATCCGCCAGCGCGTTTTCCAGGCTGGTCATGGCGATGCGGTCGGTTTCCCAGCCGGTTTTCATCTTGCCGGCCAGGATGGCGGCGGCCTGCTCCTCGGTCAGCTTCTCGGTGGCAAAGGCCACCCCCTCGGCCAGGGTGATGTTCCAATCGCGCAGCGTGCTGAGATCGGCCAGGATGCGGTTGGCCTGGCGGCGGCGCGACGGGCCCGACAAGTTCCAGGTCGAGAAAATGAAGCGGTCGAAGCGGTCCTTGGCTTCCAGTTTCATGCGGGTGAAGGCGCGGTCCGCCTGGCGCACGCGGTCCTGCATGTCGCGGGCGGTCATGCTCTCGGGGAAAATCCACTCCATGAACTGGTGGAATGACGACATGCCCAAGCGCCACGCTTCCGCGCCCACGGCGATGCCTTTTTCCGCCATCTTCTCGGCGTGCCGCGGCTGGCTGGATTCCGGCAGGGTGGAAAGCAGTTCCATGCGCAGGGCCTCGATTTCCGCGCGGCGGTTTTCGTCGAGGATCTTGCGGGCGCTGCGGCCGGTGGTGTAGATTCCCAGCAGTGCCTCGTAGGCGGCGGCGGTGCTGGCGGCGTCCATCTTGGAGAAGGCGCCGAAGGTTTCGAGGATGCTCTGTTCCTGGTAGAGTTCCACCAGCCGGCGCTGGGCCTCGCGCACGCCTTCCGGGGTGTCGGGGGCGAGCGATTCCTGGGCGTCGATCTCGGCCTGCTTGGCGGCCAGCGCGGCGGCGAGTTGGTCGCTGTCCAGCGTGACGGCTTCGAGGATGTGGCCGACCAGCCGCTGGGTGTCGGGCGTGAGGCGGCCGCGCAGGGATTTGTTCTGGCGCAGGTCCGGCTTGGCGAGGTCGAGCAGTTTCTCGAACGCTTCGCGGTAGTCCTTGAGCAGCACGGTTTCGAGCGCCTCGTCGGCCTGGTCGATCAGCCGGATGATGGCGGACACTTGGCCGCGCTCGGTGTCCTGGTCGAGCACGTCGGAAAGCGTGAGCGGCACGCGGCCGCGGGCCTCGGCCGGCAGCGCCTGGATCACCGCATTCACTTCCGCCATGGCGTCGCGGATGCGGTTGCGCTCGCGCTCCGGTTCGCTCATGGCCTCGAAGCCGCCGGCGTTGCGCTTGGCCTCGCGCAGCTGCAGCACGGTGGCGGCCAGCCGGTTGCGCAGGCGCTCGAAGAATTCCAGCCGCTCGTCCGGCCCGCGGGTCATCCGCCGCGCGACGGCTTCCTCGATGCGCAGGATGCCGGAATGGGACAGGGCGAAGCCCTCAAATGTCGTTTGTGTCAGCTGCCCGCCCGCAGCTGGCGAAATAACTGGTGCGCCTGCCGCTTTTCTTGCTGCAAGGATTGAATCCTTTGCTGTTTCCAGCTTGGCATATTTGAGGATGGCGAGGCCTTCGCTGTTGGTGAAGGCTTGCCATTGGCCGCCATAGAGGCTGGTTGCTGCGGCGAATTCATTGAGTGCATCGTTGCCGAATTTTTCCTGCAAGGCAAGCCGTGTTTTTTCGCTCATGGCCAGCACGGTGCCGCCTTGCGCCGCGGCCATGGTCACCACGGCCACCACCTCGCCGCCCTGTTCCTCGATGTAGGCGCGGGCCTCACTGAGCGTGCCGCCCTGGGTGGCCACGTCATCGGCCAGGATGTATTGGCGACCGGCTTTCACGTTGCCCGCGATTTCCGGGCGCGAGGCCAGCCGGTGGATGGCGCTTGAGCCGGTGCGCTTGGGCGTGTTGGCGATTACAATGTCCTCATCCAGTTCCAGCCCGGCATGATTGGCGATGGCATCGGCCAGCGCTTCCGGCAGCATGTTGTGGCCGGTGGCTTCCTCGGCGTGCAAGCCCGCGACGATCGCACCGGGGAATTGCCGGCCAAGTTCGCGCAGGCGGTCCACTTTCACCAGGTCATTGACCACGCGGAACGCCGCGCGCGGCTCGCCGGCCTTGGCGGACACATAAGCGGGGTGTGACTTCATTTTCCCCACGGTAGTGGAAATCACCACGTTGGGGAAATTCGCCGGCCACGGGCGGCCGAGGGAAAAGCTGCCGCTTTCCTGCGTCAGGTTCACCGGCGTTCCGTTCTCTTCCGTGATCTTGATGGCGGCTTCGTCGAAGATCACATAGTTGTAGGAACCTTCGCCGCTGCCGCGGCTGTTGCCGTCGAGGTAGCGGATGCCGCGGATGCCGGCGGCAAGGAGCTTGCTTGATGCTTGCTCTGCGCTGGAGCGTTCACGCAAGAACTGATATGCGGAGTCTCCGGTCGTCGGGACCTCAAAGGTGTCCTCAAACGAAAATGGCGATTCTAGCGCAACCGATGAGTTGGTGATGCCAAGTGATTCCAGAGCCTTCTTCACCTTCTCGCTCTGCTCGCTCAGCGGCTTGTCCCAATCCAGCAGTTCGTCGGCATCCACGTCGAGCTCCACCCGGTAGAGAACCCCTGTGTTTTTCTCGTAAGTGGCTTTGGCGTCTCGCCCGTATCCATCCAACCGAGCCACCACTTCTTTCAATCCGGCCGCCTCTGCCTGTTGCTTGGCATAATAGACGGTGTTGTGCCTGAACTGACCGGCGGCACGTTCCCCTTTTTCCAAATACTTGGCGACTTCCAAATCGATGTCGTCCAGCTGCAGCCCTTTCTTTTTACCTTGGGCTGTATGTAAAACCAGCTCATCGAATCCAGACAAGTTTTGCTTGTAACTATTGGCAACATCCCGGTTCTCCGCAAAATACAGCCCCCAGCCATAGGCTTGCGCGCCCTCGCCAGTGCCGATCCTGTCGAGGCGGAAACGGTCCACCTGGTGCGGGGTGCCGTGCCAGGCGCCGATGGAGAACGATGCCGGGCCGATCACGCCGGGCGAGCCCTCCGCGCCGGGAAACGCGCGGGTGGAAGCCGTGGGAATCACTGTCGCCCGCCCTAAGCTGTAGCTTCCACCAGATCGGGATGATACAGACGCAGCGCCTCCGCGGTCGTCACCGGCCTCCCCTCCAGTCGCTCCAGTGACTGCCTCGATGCCTCCAGATCCTCCCATTGTTCGGGGGTCAGGCCCGTGCCAGCCGGTTCCATCGTCCCAGGAGAATTGCGGGGCGAAATCGCGGACCCGAGATTCCCTGAGTTCTGTGTAGTCCTTGGCATCACGGAAATCATTCCACAGAGCGGCCATGTCGGCAACCATTTTCGGTCCCTTGCCCTTGAATACCTGGCGTATCATTTCCCACGTGATGGACTGCATCTGGCGCGGCTGTATGCCCCGCTGGGCGGCTGCATCGCGCAGTGCCTCGAGGTGTGCCCAGTAGAATCCGTTCAGCCCGTAGCCGGCACTGCCGGCACTCACAGTCTTGGACCCATCCGGCAGGATGTAGCCGGATGATCCTCCGAAATTCACCGCCACCTGGTAGTCGCGCTGGGCGAGCGGGAAAAAGAATGCCGCGGCCACGTGGTGGGTGTCGATGGTGCCATCGCCAAATCCATTGTTGGGAGCGATGATGTTGTTGTAGAAGTTCCGCACCTTGTGGTCGGCACTGATCGACGCACTGATATTGTCGAGACTGCCGTCCTCGAGTACGCTGAAGGCATTCAGCACATAGGAAGATGCCTGCCAGCCCATGCCCGCATTCTCGCCGGCATTGGTCATGGCGATCGGGCCGCGCCCTCCCTCGGGATAGAGCACCTGGTAGTTAAGGCCATGCACTTCGTTGGTCACCACGCGGAAAGCCCAGTAGAACACCGTTTCGGCATCCTTGTCGGTTTTGGCTGCTTCATATAGCTCACGCAGCGTTTTTCCTTCGGCGGCAGCTAGCGTGCCGGGAATGTTATCATACAAAGCGATTGACGCCTCATGTTTGGCATCTTTCTGGCGCACCTTGGTATCCATGTGGTTCCTCCACACGTCCATCAGGTTGCGTCCCATCTGTACGTTCTGGAACCAGGCTTTGCCAGGGGACAGCGTGGCAAAGACCGCGGCGGCCTGTTCGACCGTCACGGCGAATTCATTCATCGCCTCCTCGGCCAGCAGCCTGGCACCGTCATACCACAGCGAAGCCCGCCACCTCAGTTCCGCACCGTTCGGAATGCGGTCATAAAGATCGTAGAGGAAAAGCAAGTTATCCACGAAAAACTGGTGCAGCCTCTGGTGGCGCGTCTTGGCGCTCAGGCGGGAGGCTCCCAGAAATTTGGGCAACGGAACCGCCACGCTCTTGATTCGGTTGGCGATGCGATCGAAGTAGGGAAGCGTGAAGTGGGTGATCAGACCAAGCTGCTTTTCGAAGTGTTCGGGTGTCACTCGATCCTTGGAAACCACATCCTGCTGACTCGGAATTTTCTTGCCCTGCTTGGCCGTGCCAATGCGCGATTCATCGTGAACTTGATCCACAGCGTGGAATGCAACTTTTGCACGCCCCAGCGAAAACGACAGCTCGGGCTGGACATCCGGGTCTGGCAGGCGCGCAAAGCGTGCTTGGCCGATGGAATAACTGGTGTTGGATTCACGAAAATTGAATCGCTTGGATAGCGGCACAATGCTGGCGTTGCCTTCCTCGTCGTATTGATATGTGACAAGATCAGTCAGTTTGCGGTTGTTCTTGGTGTCCTTGTAAGCGTAGCTGCGTCCGTCATCGAATCCAAGTTCGTTTGGACTGTTGCCATCCCAGAATAATTGATCTGGGTTGGCCATGGTGGAAATGACCTTGGTTGGCGCATTTTCATCATATCCAGATTCAACAGCATATTGTCGTGATGGAGTCACCCAATCGCCATTCCGAATGTATGCATCCTTGGCGGATTTAGGGATGCTGCGATAAACACGAATTCGCTTGCCATGCATTGCTCGCATGATTTGCCGATGTGATTCGCGTTCAGTGGAATCGCTGACATACAATTCGGGCCGGGTCCAGTAATCATCCGGCACCAAATCTGACTTTTTCAAGTTGGCCAGTGAAACCACGCCGGTGCTGCCGTCTTCGCTGGCATCTTTGGAATTTGGTGCCGTGTGATCTAGTTTGCCTTCGATTCTTGTCGAATAACCTTTTGATGCCATTTGTGCCTCCACCATGGCGCGCAATTCATCGGCATTTGCCTCCGGGTCTTTTGCCAGTTCGAGGTAGCGAGCATCCATTTCGGTGCTGCGCCCCATGCTCCAGCTTTCGCCGGCCATGGCGCTCATCGTTCCGTAGAACGGCTTGCCGTAGGAAATCGAGGCATCGAGGGCGTCGAGCATCTCGGCCGGGGTGTCGAAATCGAAGCCGCGCTGGTTGATGGACTGGCGCACGCGGTCGATGTCCTCCATTTCGCCGGGCGGCAGGAAGTAGGCGTTGGCCTCGTTGGTGCGATCGATGGTGCGGCCGTCCTTGGTGCGGCGGCGGGTCGGTTTCTTGAGGGAATCCCAGATGCGGCGGACTTCGCCGGCGAGCGGGTGGCCGTTGGCGCGGAGCGTTTCCGGGTGGGGCAGGCGGCCGCGCAGTTCCTCGGCGATCTCGGGGAATCCTTCCATGGCCTCGGCGGCAATCTGTTCTTCCATCCGGCGTTGCAGGCGGGCGGCCTGGGCGGCGGGATCGATGCCGAGCGCGTCCTTGAGTTGGCGTTCCAGCCGGGGCGGCAGGTATCCGGCCTGCATTGCCTCGCGCAGCTGGCCGGCAAGCTCGATGTCCTGCGCGTAGGAAATGCCGGTGTTGAGCTGGCGGGCCACCTCGATGCTGGCGGCTTGCAGGCTGGCCTGCATTTCCAGCCATTGCGCCACCTCGGCGGGCAGCAGGCCGCTGCGCACCTCGCCCATCAGGTAGCCGCGGGCCAGCTTGGAAAAGCCCTCCAGGATCGGCAGCGTGTCGCCGGGGGTGTAGCGGTAAGCCGGATCGATCAGCCGGATGCCGCTGGCCTCCTGGAAGTCCAGTAGATTGGCCAGCAGGATTTCCGGGTCCAGCAGTCCCTCCTCGAAGGCGCGGGAAATGTTGCTCTCGGCGAATTCCTCGGCGATGTCCTGGATCTCGCGGCCGTTGAACAGCTGGATGGTGTAGCCGACAATCTGGTCCTTGACCCGGCGGGCGAACTGCTTGCCCTTGATGACCACGCCGCGCAGCGCCTCGGACACGGCGGCGGGATCGCGCGGGTTCACGCCCTGATCGGCCAGGAAGATCTGCACCCGGGCCTCGATCCGGTCCAGCGAGTCCTTGGCGGCGGCCAGCGCCTCGCTGGCGCGGCGTTGGGCGGCCGGTCCTTCCGCTTTGCGCAGATCGCCCTCGGCGGCGCGGATTTTGTCGCGGGCGGCATCGATCTCGGCCTTGGGCGTGACGGTCTTTTGGATGTCCTGCACCTCGGTGTCCTCGGCGGCCTGGCCCTCGGCGGTCAGGAACTCGATCAGGCCGGATTCGCCGACGGCGCGCAGCGTGTCGAGTTCCTCCTCGGTATTGGCACGCCGCCAGCCGTCCCACGCCTCGAGCGCCTGTTCCTCGGTGTCGAAGGTCTGGCGCTCGCCGGTGGTGGTGTCGAGGAACAGCCATTGGTTTTCCTCGGTGAATTCGTTGAACTCGCGGGTGATGCGCGGCATGCCGGCCTTGGCCAGCGCCTCGTTGTTGGCGCGCAGCATCTCCATGTAGGCGGCCTTGGCCTCCTGCTGGCGGGCCTGTTCCTCGGGATCGTTGGCGGCGCGTTGCTGGGCGGACTTGAGCGCGGCGGCGGTCTTGGTGGCGGCGGCCTGCGGATCGCTCTCGTTGACGATGCCGCGGATTTCCGGCTCGGTGAAGCCGTTGGCGCGCATGAAATTCCGCGCGTTCTGGAGATTGCTCCCCAGCCTGAAATGGTTGAAGCCGGCACCGGCACCGCCGATCAGGCCGAATGCGGTGACGGCCAGCAGTGTTTCCTGCTGCTCGGGACCGGCAACGGTCAGCCAGTCCTTGAAAAATCCGCCCCAGTCGGTGTCAGGATCGAGGTCGTGAAGGTCCGCGGCGAGGCTCGAGAAGAGCTTGTCGGTGGCGCCCTGAAGCATTTCCTCGGTGTATTCGATGCCGCTCACAGAGGCCGCGCCGGCGGCAAAGCCGAGCTGCGCACGCAGCGCCGGATTGGTCACGCCGGTGCGGTTCAGGATGTTGGTCAGCCTCGGCAGTTTGCCGGATAGGATCTTGATGCCGGTGAGGTTGCTCATCCGCTCGATCACGCCCTGGACCATGCCGCTGGCGGTTCCCACGTTGGTCACCACATCCTCGGGCAGGTCGGGATACTGCTGGCGCATCTGGCGCATGCTCTGGCCGGCCATGCTCTGGGCGATGGCCACCGTGCCAAAACCCGTGATGCTCGCCGGGAACATCCAGGCCGATGGCGCGGCGGCGGCGAATTGCCGGGTGAGCAGGCGGTCGGTC
>JBMTCD010000164.1:0-8755 GCA_049430545.1 Luteolibacter sp. | reverse complement strand
CGCAACCTGACCCACTTGCGCCCCTCATCCGCTTTCCAACTGCGGATTCTAGGATGATACACTCGTGGTTTTCCTTCTCGATCAGCGAGAGCCCCTGGCGATTGGAACGCAAGCGGGTGAAGCGCGCGATGAAGTCGGCTTCCCGCATGCCGAGAAACTCCGCGATGCGGGCGATTTCATCCGCCTCGATGCGCACGTCGCCGGGCCACTTGCAGCAGTTCGTGCAGCGTTGGCAGACATAGAACACCGCGGGGTCGAGATCGACCTTGCGGTTCCCCGGGCTGCCGAAATCCTTGCGCGGCGTCGGATGTGTCATGCAACCTGTTTAACCAAGTCGGCACAGGGCACCAACAGGATTCCACGCATCACAAGCGGGGATCGAAATGGAAAACCACCGGCTTCGAGACTTTGATGCCGGTGATGTCGTGGTGCAGAGGATTGAGTAGCAAGACCTGTTCCTCCGGAATGACCGCGCTTGGCAGTTTCAAGGCCGCTGCGGCATGACTCCGCAGCCATGCATCGCCGAATCGCCGTGCGCCGGGCGATGAGGGAAGATTTCGCCAATCAGCCGGCAAACCTCGCTCGTCCACGGACTCGATCATCTCATCCGGCACCGCCACCACGATGATCCGCCATTCCAAGGCCAGCACCTCGCGCGGTGCATGCACCGCCACTTCCAATGCCGCCAGCGCTCGCGAACCCGCCAGATAAACGGCGGGCAATCCCGGCGAATTCCAGCGTCCGCCGGCAAGGCGCGCACCCACTCCATTCATTGCGGAATCCGCCCACTGCGCCTGCACCAGTCGGAAAAACGTGGCCATGGCATCAGGTGAAAACGCCGTGTTCCAAACGCAACAGCATGGCCTCCACCTCGCGCGCGCCGATCTCCGTGTCCGCGAAATCCAGCGGGCTCTCGCCGTGAAATGCCACCGCCGGGGCAGCCAGCCATGAACGCGCCCCGGACTCGCCGCCGAGCGCCTCGCAGGCCCGCGCGAACAGGCGCACGTAGCGCACCAGCCGGTCCGACTCCATCCGGTCCAGGTGCCCGCTCTTTTTCCGGCGGTGCAGGGTGGCCCGCGACATGCCGAGAAGGCCCGCGAGGCGCTCATCACTCACGCCCAACAGTGCCCGCGCCGTCTGGAATTCCACCATCGGCAGCCCTTCGCGGACACGATCCAACACGTAGGGGGCTTCCGGCTCGCGCAGCATCGAGCTCCCGCCGTCCATGAGTTGGTCGAGGCAATCGCGATAGGTAACGCTTTGCTTTTTTTCTTTCACAAGAAAACCCTTATCGCTTCATTTGAGACACCACAAGTTTTTTTTCCCGAAAATTCCTTCCCCGGATTCCCGCTGGCATCCGGTTCTGTGGGTGTTAGCTTGAGACCGTCCCCCTTGGGCGTTTCCGCGCCATGAACACCGAGCAACTGCTCCAGCGCTTCAACTGCGGTCCCGTGACCTTCTCCGGGTCCGACAACGCGCTCTACGAACGACACCTCACCTTCGATCGCGTGGTGCCGCTCGAATACGCCATGCCGCGCGACAAGTTCGAGGCCGCGGCCCGCGCCGTGCGCGACCTGCTCTCGCAGCGCTGGCTGTTGACCAGCAAGGCTTACAAGCAGGCGAACGTGAAGCGGGTCTATTACATCTCGCTCGAGTTCCTGATGGGCCGGGCGCTCGCCAACAACATCACCAACCTCATGCTCGATCCGGTGCTGGCGGAGTTCTGCCTGCGCCATCACCTCGATCCGCTCGACATCGTCGAGCAGGAACCCGACGCCGGTTTGGGAAACGGAGGACTCGGCCGCCTCGCCGCCTGTTTTCTGGACTCCATGGCCACCCTCGCCATCCCGGGCATGGGCTGCGGGTTGAGATACGAATACGGCATTTTCCGCCAAAGCATCCGCGACGGCTGGCAGCACGAACAACCCGACAACTGGCTCATCCGCCCGGACCCGTGGGAAGTCACCCGTCCCACCGAATACGTCGAAGTGAAACTCGGCTGCTCGTTCGAAATCCGCGGCGGCGAGCTGTCGGTCATCTTCGGCAGGCCGTCCACCTTGTTCGGCATCCCGCACGACCGCCCGGTCGTCGGCTACGGCGGCAAAACGATCAACACGCTGCGCCTCTGGTCCGCCGCCACACCGGACTACTTCGATTTCCAACAATTCAGCAGCGGCGACTTTGTCGGCGCACTCGCCGAGACACTCACCGCGGAAACCCTGACGCGCGTGCTCTATCCGGACGACACCACCACGCAGGGCAAGGGCCTGCGGTTTCTCCAGCAATACTTCCTCGTCGCCTGCACCGTGGCCGATGCCCTCCGCCGCTTCCGCCGCGCCGGCAACGATTGGCCCGCATTGCCGGACAAGGTGGCCATCCAGCTCAACGATACCCACCCCACGCTGGCGGTGCCCGAGTTGATGCGTGTCCTCTTGGACGACGCCGGGCTCGGCTGGGACGAGGCATGGGACCTCACGCGCCGCACGCTCGCTTACACCAACCACACGCTGCTGCCCGAGGCCTTGGAAAAATGGCCGCTGCCATGGTTCGAAATCCTGCTGCCCCGGCAGATGGAAATCGTCGATGAAATCAACCGCCGCTTCCTCGAGGAGGTCCGCGCCCGCTATCCCGGCGACCCAGGCCGCGTCGCCCGCATGAGCCTGATCGAGGAGGGCTCGCCCAAGAAAGTCCGCATGGCGCACATGGCCATCGTCGGATCTCACAGCACCAACGGCGTGGCCGCCATCCACACCGACCTGCTCAAGAAAACCGTGGTCCCGGATTTTGCCGGCATGTTTCCCGAGCGCTTCAACAACAAGACCAACGGCGTCACCCAGCGGCGCTTCCTCCTGCTTGCCAATCCCGCGCTCGCCGAGACCATCACCAAGGCGATCGGCAACCGCTGGATCGGCGACCTCTCCGAACTGCGCAAACTCGCGCCGCTCGCCAACGACACCGGCTTCCGCGACGCGGTGCGCGCCGCCAAACACATGGCGAAAATCCGCTTCACCGAGTGGCTGCGCAGGGAAACCGGGCACGTTGTGGACCCGCAGACGATCTTCGACACCCAGATCAAGCGCATCCACGAATACAAGCGCCAGCTTCTCAACGCGCTCCACATCGTGGTCCTCTACCAACGCCTGCGGGAAAACCCCTCCCTCGATTCGCCGCCGCGCACCTTCCTCTTCGGCGGCAAGGCCGCGCCCGCCTACGACTTCGCCAAGCTCGTCATCAAGTTCATCAACAACCTCGCCGGCACCATCGACGGCGATCCCGCCGTGAGCGGGAGACTCAAGGTCGTGTTCGTGCCCGATTACCGCGTTTCCGTGGCCGAGCGCCTGATCCCCGCCAGCGACGTCTCCGAGCAGATCTCCACCGCCGGCTTCGAGGCCAGCGGCACCAGCAACATGAAATTCATGATGAACGGCGCGCTCACCGTCGGCACCCGCGATGGTGCCACCATCGAAATGGCCGCCGCCGCCGGAGAGGAAAACTTCTTCCTGTTCGGGCTCACCGCCGATCAGGTCGCCGCCTCCCGCGGTTACTACAACCCCTGGTGGCACTACCATCAGGAACCGGAAACCCGCGCCGCGCTAGACCTCATCGCCTCCGACCATTTCAGCCGCTGCGAACCCGGTGTTTTCAAGCCGATCCTTGATGCCCTGCTCACCAACGGCGACCACTACATGCATCTCGCCGACCTCGCCAGCTATGCCGAAGCCCACCGCAGACTCGGCACTCTCTATCAGAAACCGGACGGGTGGACGCGCATGGCCATCCTCAACATCGCCGCCTCCGGCGGGTTTTCCAGCGACCGCACCATCGCCGAATACGCCAGCGAAATCTGGCAGGCGGAACCCTGCCCGATGACTTGCGACCAGGCCCACTGACGCGCGCGCCAAAGGTTTCGGGAGCAAAGTGTTGCCGATCCCGGCTTGGCGGGTCCACAATCCGCCGCCCGCAGCCACCCGCACGCCCCATTTCATGAAACTGATCAGTGGAACCGCCCACCGTGCGCTCGCCGAGCGCATCGCCGACAACCTCGGCCAGCCGCTCGCCGACGTCCAAGTGACCGCCTTTCCCGACGGCGAGACCTTCGTCAAAATCAACGAAAACATCCGCGGCGAGGATGTTTTCATCATCCAGCCGAGCTGCCCGCCGACCAACCACAACATCATGGAGCTGCTCATCATGGTGGACGCCGCACGCCGCGCCAGCGCCGAGCGGATCACCGCGGTGATGCCGTTCTTCGGCTACGCCCGCCAGGACCGCAAGGACCAGCCGCGAGTCCCCATCACCGCCAAACTGGTGGCCAATCTGCTGACCTCCGCCGGCGTCAACCGCGTCCTCACCATGGACCTCCACGCGCCGCAGATCCAAGGCTTTTTCGATATCCCGGTCGATCATCTCTACGCCAAGCCCGCACTCATCGGATACCTCCGCGAACGCCTGCCGGATGCCGCCAACCTCACCGTCGTCTCTCCCGACGTCGGCGGCGTCAAAATGGCCCGCGCCTATGCCGATGCGCTCTCCGCCGAACTCGCCATCGTCGCCAAGCACCGTGTCAGCGCCACCCGTGTGGAGGCGATGAACGTCATCGGCGAGGTCCAGGGGCGCGATGTCCTGTTGGTGGATGACATGACCGAAACCGCCGGCACCCTGATGGCGGCCACCGAAATCCTGCTCAAACACGGCGCGAAGCGGGTCTATGCCGGCGTCTCCCACGCGATCCTCGGCGACCTCGCCCACCAGCGGATTCTCGAATCCGGCATCGAGGAAGTCATCACCACCGATTCCGTCCCGCAGGCGGCCGGCCCCAAGGTGCATGTCGTCGGCATTGCCCCGTTGATGGGCGAGGCCATCCGCCGCATTCACAGCGGCCATTCGATCACCACGCTGTTCTCGGTGTAAGCCACGCGTTTTTGGGCTTCCCCCGCCTCAGGTGTCCCGATCAGACTTTGCGCCACCATGAACCCAATCCTAGGCGTCCTTTTCCACTGGCTCGGCGGTCTGGCCTCAGGCTCTTTCTACGTTCCCTACAAGGGCGTCAAAAAATGGTCCTGGGAAACCTACTGGCTGGTGGGCGGCGTGTTTTCGTGGATCATCTGCCCGTGGTTTTTCGCCACCCTGATGACCCAGGACGTGGTGGGCGTTCTCAAGGCGCAATCCTCCTCCACGCTCGGCTGGACCTATTTGTTCGGCGTGCTGTGGGGCACCGGCGGCCTGACCTTCGGGCTGGCGATGCGCTACCTCGGCATGTCACTCGGCATGGGCGTCGCGCTCGGCTACTGCGCGGCCTTCGGCACCCTGCTGCCACCCATCCTCAAGACCTTCATGCCGGAGATCCCCGTGGGCGAGTCCATCGTCCAGATCGCCGGCAGCGGCCCGGGGCAAATCACCCTTGCCGGCGTGCTGGTCTGCCTGGCCGGCATCTGGATCGCCGCCATGGCCGGCTTCACCAAGGAAAAGGAAATGCCGGAGGCGGAGAAGAAGAAGTCGATCAAGGAATTCGACTTCAGGAAAGGCATCCTGGTGGCGACCTTCTCCGGCATCATGAGCGCCTGTTTCAGCTTCGGCCTCACCGCCGGCGAGCCGATCGGCAAAACCTCCATCGAAGCCGGCACCGACCCGCTGTGGTCCGGCCTGCCATCGTTGATCGTGGTGATGTTCGGTGGATTCACCACCAACTTCATCTGGTGCGTGGCCCTCAATATCAAAAACCGCAGCGGCTACGAATATCTCGCCACCCGCCTGCGCCTGCCGGCCCATGCTCCGGGACACGATGCCATCGAAAACCCGACCGACGCCCCGGCGGAGGAAGCCGTCCGCCGGGCGGCGGCCACATCGTCCATGACCGATGACCTGCGCATTCCGCTGGTGACTAACTTTCTGTTCTCCGCCCTCGCCGGAGCCACCTGGTATTTCCAGTTCTTCTTTTACTCGATGGGCCACAACAAGATGGGCGGCTCGGATCCGGAAGGATTCGGCTTCGCGTCATGGACGCTGCACATGGCCTCCATCATCATTTTCAGCACCATGTGGGGCTGGATCTTCAAGGAATGGAAAGGCTCCAGCAAGAAAGCCCAACAGCTCATTGCCGCAGGCATTCTCACCCTCATCCTCTCGCCCGTCATCATTGGCTACGGCACCTACCTCAAAGGCGGCGGCGGCGGCCATTGATCCTTGTGGCTGAGATAGCATGACGGCCAGGCCAAGGGACAGGCCGCCTCTCCGGCGCCGCTGATCGCGGAAATCGAACCGATTTCGGTTTGATTGCGGGAGATTGCCCTTAAGGTTGATCCGTCCCGCGTGCACGAGCCCGTGCCGCCGTTTACCCGGCAATCATGAAACCCCCTCCCATCTCCCGCAATTTCAACGCCGGTGGCAACACCGTGCGGATCACCCCACGCTGGCTGATCCCCGCGCCTGCCGCCCTGGCGCTCATCTACGGCCTGTTCACCGCATTCTACACCGTGCCGCCCGAATCGGTGGCCGTAGTCCAGCGCTTCGGCAAATACCGGCAATCCGCCACGCCCGGCTTGCATTTCAAGCTGCCCTTCGGCATCGACAAGGCAACCATCGTGCCGGTGCGCCGTCAGTTGAAGATGGAGTTCGGCTTTGTCACGCCGGATGCCACCAATCCGGACCAAATCGGTGCCGCGCCCGAGCGCGAGCGCGACCTGGTTACCGGCGACCTCAATGCCGCCCAGGTCGAGTGGCTGCTTCATTACCGGATCTCGGATCCCCGCCAATACATGTTCAACGTGCGCGAGCCCGGATCCACGCTGCGCGACCTGATGGAAAGCGCGATGCGCGAAATCATCGGCGACCGCACCGTGGACGAGGTGCTGACCATCGGCCGCAACGAGATCGCCAGCGAGGCGATGCTGCGGCTCACGGAACTGCTTGAGCCGCTCAACATGGGCATCGCAGCCGACTACGTGCAGCTCAACAACGTCAATCCGCCCGGACCGGTGAAGCGCTCGTTCGACGAGGTGAACCGCGCCCAACAGGAGCGCGAGCAGATGATCAACGAGGCCAACGGCGAGTACAACCGCGTCATCCCCAAGGCCCGCGGCACCGCCGAACAGCGGGTTTCCGCCGCCGAGGGCTACGCCATCCAGCGCGTCAACCGGGCCGAGGGCGAAGTCACACGTTTCCGGGAAATGCTCGCCGAATACGAGAAATCGCCGGCCATCACCCGCCGCCGCATCTATCTGGAAACAATGAACGATGTGCTGCCGAAACTCGGATCCAAGGTGATCCTTGACGAGGATGCCAAGCAGTTCCTGCCTCTCATGAACCTCCAAGGCAAAGCCACGCCATGAAATCCATCCCGCCGCTTCTCATTCTCGCCATCGCGGCCCTCCTCTTCGCCAACAGCGCCTACACCGTCAGTGAAACCGAGCAGGTGTTCATCACCCAGTTCGGCAAGCCGGTCGGTCGCGCCATCAATGCCGACCCCGGAAAAAACGAGGCCGGCCTGCATTTCAAGACGCCCTTCATCCAGAAGGTCAACCGCATCGAGAAACGCATCCTCGCCTGGGATGGACCGGTCACCGACATGCCCACCCGCGACAAACATTACATCGCGGTGGACACCTTCGCCCGCTGGCGCATCGTCGATCCCGTCACCTACTATGAGAAACTCCGCGATGAGCGCAGCGCCCGCTCGCGCCTCGACGGCCTGATCGGCAGCGGGACCCGCGACGTGGTCGCCATGCATGACCTCATCGAACTGGTCCGCAGCGACAAGGAGCGCGTGCCGGAACGCGACGAGGCGCTCGTCGCTGCCGATTCCAACCTGGGCCTGCTGCCACCCATCCGCAACGGCCGCCATTTCCTGACCCGCAAGATCCTCGAGACCGCCCAGCCGAAAGTGCGCGACCTCGGCATCGAGCTGCTCGACGTCCGTTTCAAGCGCATCAACTACAAGCCGGAGGTGATCGAAAAAATCTACGCCCGCATGGCCTCCGAGCGCTTGCAGATCGCCGAGCGTTTCCGCTCCGAGGGAGCCGGCGAGGCCGCCAAGATCATCGGCCGCAAGGAGCGCGACCTGCTCACCATCGAGTCCGCCGCCTACCGCCGCGAGCAGGAGATCCGCGGCAAGGCCGATGCCGAGGCGACCGGCATCTACGCCAGCGCCTATACCTCGAGCCCGGTCGCCGCCGATTTCTATCAGTTCAGCCAGACCCTCGAGACTTATCAGAAAACCCTCGGCGGCGAGACCACCGCCATCCTGACCACCGACAACGATCTGTTCCGGCTGTTCAAGACCATCGAGCCCGAAACAACCGGGCCGGTGCCGGGTGCCTGAGAATGGGCCGCAATGCTCGCCGAGGCAGTAATCTTTTTCGAGTTGCCCGCGTGGCGGACTTTGCTAGTTTGCGCACGCTTGCTCGGAAAAAGATGTCCCGGATTCTCGATCGTCATGTGCTGGTGCTCAACCGGAATTGGCAGCCGGTGCACACGTGCAGCGTGCGGCGCTCGCTGCACCTGTTGTGCACGGGCCATGGACTGGTCGTGCAGGTGGATGGCCAGGAACGGTTCCGGACCCACGATCTGGAATCGTGGATCAGCCACTCGTCATCGTGTGCCGGGGAGGAAATGATCCATGGCGCGCGCATCGCCCTGCGGGTGCCGAAAATCCTGGTTCTAACGTTTTACGACCGCTTGCCGCGGCTTGAAGTGCGCTTCAGCCGCCGCAATGTGTTCCTGCGCGACAAGTTCACCTGCCAGTATTGCGAGCAGGTGT
>JBMTCD010000163.1:0-8764 GCA_049430545.1 Luteolibacter sp. | reverse complement strand
GGATTTCGTGCTTGAATTCAGAGGTTGCTGCAGATGTTGGGGCGGCGGGAAGGGCAGTAGCAGTTTTCCATGGTCGGCATCATGTTGCTGTAAGCGAGGGCCTCAATGGATTTTTATTCTTCCGACTTGTCCTGATTCCAGATAGTTTTCAGGGCATGCAGGAATTTCGCGTTCTGACGGCCGCCGAGCAGGTGGCGGACCATCTGCGGACGGAGCTGTGCCATGGGGCTTGGGGCGGGCGGATGCCGGGGGGCTCGCGTCTGGCGGTCGAACTGGGGGTTGGTCGCAACACGGTGGAAGCGGCGCTGCAGTTGCTGGAACAGGAAGGTTTGCTGGTGCCGCAGGGAGCGGGTCATCGCCGGCGGATCGTGCTGTCCGAGGGTATGGCGGCGCGCCGGCTACGGTTGGCGATCCTGCCCTTCGATCCTCTGGCAGTGGCGATGGCCGAGGGCTACCGGGTTGATCTGCTGCACCGGCTGGGTGAGGCGGGGCACCATGTCTTTTTCGCCGACAAATGCCTGCTGGAGTTGCGCATGGAGGTGGGACGGGTGGCACGGCTTGTGCGGCAGACCGAGGCGGACGCGTGGGTGGTGTACGCCGGTTCGCGCGAAGTGCTCGAGTGGTTTGCCGCGCAGCCGCTGCCCACCTTCGCCTTGTTCGGGCGTCGGCGCGGGCTGCCGCTCGCCGCGGTGGGGCCGGATCACGTTTCAGCCTTCGTTGCGGTCGCGCGCCGCTTGATCGCACTCGGGCATCGGCGCATCGTGGTGCTGACGCGCCGCAACCGGCGGCTGCCGATGCCGGGGGCGCCGGAGCGCGCCCTCCTCGCCGAAATGACGGCCCACGGCATTGCAACGGGCCCATTCAACCTGCCGGACTGGGAAGACACGTGCGCGGGGTTTCACGCCTGCCTCACGAACTTGTTCCGACACACCCCGCCGACCGCGCTGATCATCGACGAGGTGCCGCTTTGGGTCGCGGCGCTGCAGTTTCTGGGCCGGCGGGGGCTGCGGGTGCCGGAGGACGTCTCGCTGGTCTGCACCGATGCGGCCCCGGCCTTCGCGATGTGCGAGCCGACGATCGCCCACATCCGCTGGGACAGCCGCCCGTTGGTGAGGCGGATCGTGCGCTGGGCGGCAAATGTCAGTCAGGGAAAGCGGGACTTGCGCCAGACGCTTACCAAGGCGGAGTTTGTCGAAGGCGGGACGATCGGACCGGCGCCGACGGAACGATCAACGAGTTTGGCATGAAGGCCATGGGGAAGGGACGGGCCTTGAAGATGAGTTGGATGCCCTGCAGCCATTCAGCGGTTCCATGCTTTGCGCAGGAAGCCGACCACTGCTGTCACAGGAGAGATCAAGCCGGGCGGTCGGCACTGAGGTCTCAATCACCGAAGGCTCCACGGCCTTGTGGCGGAACATATCCCAGGCCGGGTTCCCATCTGCAGCAAGCGGTCGGCTAAATCCAGAAACCGCGCGCGCAGGATCATCACCGACCCGTAAGCCAGCTCGACCGAATCCGCGAAACGACTACTTGAAACGCCCGCAAGACCTCCCGATTTCATCCCAACGCCAATCGCGCTTGACCCACTCCGGGACGGCGGCATCGAGGTCGGCGAATGTCTTCTGGATCTTCTGCTTCCGTTCCGGGTCCTTGCAGCCGTCATCCAACAGGTCCAGCAGCTTCCTGCCGGTCTCCGCCGCGGGGCCGAAATAGAAGGCCGCCCACTCGTCAAGGATTGCTTCCACCGGTTTTGCGGGGTTCCAATACCACGAATTGAACATGGTGATCGCGATGTCCGTATTCCATCGCTCCGCATAGAGCCAGCCGCCCTTCATCAGCCCGGGGTCATAGTCGTTCAGCTCGTCCTGCAGGGATCTCCAGTAATCCTTCTTGACCAGCATTCCCGGATGATTCCTGAACATCGAGATCTCGGTAAACACCGTGAGTGGCCGCTTCGCCTGGTTGTAGCAATCACGGTCCTCGGCAGACATTCTGGCATAATCGTGATGCGGGGCGAGCCCCACCTCGAAACCCGCAAACCACGCAGGAACCTTCTTGCCCGATTCAAGGCTGGCAACCAGGTTGCGCCAGTCTGCGCCGCCGAATGTCGGATGGTTGAGATGCCAGGTGTCGATCCAGATCTCGGTTTGCGGCGAGATTTCATGGATCCTGTCGCCAAGGGGCTTGGCCGCATTCCATAATCCACGGGTCGGCCAGGGCGTGCACTCCTTGCATGCACAGCCGCCCGCGTCCGCAGGGAAGATATTATAGATATCGATCGGTGCCAGGGCCCTGAAGACCTCTTCCTGCCAGGCGACCATTTGTTTCACGCTGCCCGGCTTGGACGGGCACATATACCAATCGGGACAACCGATGATGGGCTCGATGCGCAACGCCTCCGGCGAGGTCCTGTAAGCATCATTCGCCACCATGATCAGACCGGTCTTCATGCCCATCCGGCGTGCCGTATCGTAGAAGCGCCGGTACAAGGCCACCCACTCCTGGGGTGAGAGCGTGTTCCTGTGCTCGTCGTGGAAGCCGGTTCTCGCGTCCTGCGCCTCCGTGTCACCGAAGCTCTTGAACAAGCCCATCTCGAACCAAAGGCTAATCGCATTACATCCCCACAGGGCGAGTTCCTCGATGTAGCGGTCCACCAGTCCGGGGTGGTTGAAGTAGTGCTTGCGCGCCCACAGGTAGGTGCCGCGGATGGGCATCTGCGGCGTCTCGCCAACCTGCAACGCGGGCATCTCGATCTTTCCATCCAAATAGCGCATTTCCCGCATCAGGCGGCCGACTCCAGCCACGACTCCGCTGTCATTTTGACCGGCGATGTAGAACTCGGGTTTTCCAGGCTCGACTGCGATGACATATCCATCCGCACCCAGCATGGCGACCTCCTTGCGGGTGGTGGCGAATGCCTTGATGGTGTTGTTAGATTCCGTGGTTCCGATCACGAGTCGAAACCTGGACTGGTCGTTCGAGACCGACAGCGCGATTCCCGAGCGCTCCTTGATTCGTTCGCCCAGCAATTCCTTCACCCGTTTCTCCGCCGGGCTTGGCTTTTCGCTCAGCACCACCGCAAGTTCCGCGTTGCCGACCGTGACCACCCGGCCTCCGGCATCGGCGCCCCCATCGTTTGCCTGTGCCTGGGCAAGGCTTGTCCATCCGGCCGCGCAGAAAATGGCGGCAGAGCATATTTTTTTCAGTGTTTTCATAGTGATCATCTTCATATCATGTTGTTTGAATGGCTAGGTTCCGTTCCTTCGATTTCATAGGATGCGGTTTGCCGCCGGGCCGTCACGGGTTGGCTCCGGGATCAATCGGCATCTGGGGCTGGTTGCCGGAGATAGAGGAACAGGTCACGCACTTCGGCTTCGGTCAATCCGTTGAGCAGCCCTTCGGGCATCATCGAGCGCGGGCTGAGTTCCCGCTTCCTGATCCGCGCCTTGGGGAGCACGCTCGTCGTCCCCGCGAGGGTCTTGAGGGTGATTGTGCCGGCGTTTTCCTCGGTGACGACGCCCGTGAGCAGGCTGCCGTCGTCGAGCGTGATAAAAGTCTGCTGGTAATCGCGGCCGATCACCGCGTTCGGATCGAGGATATTCTCAAGGAGATAATCGACGTCCGTAAAATTGCCCGGAAGGTGCGGGCCGATGTGGCCGCCCTTGCCAAACATCTCGTGGCAGGCGGAACAGGTCCGCTGGTAGATCGCGGACCCGTTTTTCACATCGGCGGCGAGGATCGCCGGTTCGCCGAGAAAACGCCGGTAGCGCTCGATCTCGTTGCGGCGTTGCCGGTCGGTCGATTTCAGCGTGCCCCATTGGGTTTCCAGCCATTGATTGAGAAATTCGTCAGAATGCCCCTGGATCAACCGCGCGAGCGGCGCGGTGATGGTCGTGATCGGAAGGTCTCCGGCGTCGATGGTCTCAAGCAACTTCCGAGCCGATGCCCGGCGGGAAGAGAGCACCTCCAGCGCGGCGCGGCCTTCTTCGGCATCGAATGCATCGAAGCCATCGAGCAACTGGCCTGGGATCCGTGGATCGTCGTATCCGGCAAGCGCGCGGATCGCCGATTGCCGCAGCGGGCCTCTTTCGGCCGCCAGCTTCAGGAACAGGTCGAGGCTGCCGGCATCCTTGCGGAAAGCGAGCGGTTCCATCGCCCGCTTGCGCGATTCAAGCGTTTCAGCCGTATTGGCGGCGATGGCGCGGAGCTCGTCGAAGGCATCGGCGTTCCCGAAGACGAGCGAGATGGCGAGGGCCTTCTGGCGCAGTTCCGGATCACCATGCTTGCGCAACTTGCCATAGGCCGCGCTCCATCCCTCGGGTTCGGGCAGCTTCGCATGCCCTTCGGATCCCTTCAACATGCCGGCGAGGACCTCCGCCCGGCGGCCGACTTCCATATCCGGAATCATCCGCACGAGGTTCTCGATCGCCGGCATGAACTGCGTCTCGTTCTGCACAAGACCGCGCATCAGGCGCCGGGGAAGATAACGCTGCAATTTCGGCATCGGGCTGCCGGCCACCACGGCGGGAGCTTCCTCCGGTGCGGCGCGACAGGCGGCTTCCGCGGCATACCAGACCATCAGGGGCAGGTTGTGATCGTTGATATCCTCCTTGTGCCCACCGAGCGCGCGCACCCACTGCCAGGCATCGGCTGCCGGGAGCCGTTGCGCTGCCGAGGCAAGCCGGAGCCGGACCTTCGGCGAAGGGTCCTCGGACGCCATTCGGAGCATCTTTTCGCGGAGCTTTGCGGATGGCTGACCGTCCTCGCACGCACATGTCACGGCCCATCCGCGAACCGCTGCGGATTCGTCCAGCATGACACGCAAAAGGGCGGCCTCGGCCAGTGCGTCCTGCGAGTGCAGGACCCATAGCGCGCGGAGCCGGCGGGTTTCATCCGGATGGGAGAACAGGATCTTTTCCAAGCCAGCCGTGGTCGCCGGTTTCGCGCCGCGTTCCTGGAGCAGGCGTCGCGCCTGGCGCACATGCCAGTCGTTGCGGTGGAGTTGCATTCCGACCAGCTCGGCGTCGCTGGCCCGCGTGAGATCAACCTTCGCCGGTTTGACATGGTCATGGACAATCTTGTAGATCCTGCCGTTGAGACGATCGGTGAAGGCCCGCTGTTGATGGCACGGCACGGCGTCATACCAATCGGAGATGAAGACGCCGCCGTCCGGACCATACTGCGGCGAGAGTCCGCGGAACCATGGATCCTCACTGACCATGAAGTCAGCCACCTTTTCACTCCGAAAACCGGAGCCCTGGGGAACGAAACGCTCGCAGCGGAGGCGGTTCATGTGGATGTCGTGGAAAAAGAAGCAGTCGCGCCACTCGTCGGGAAACGCCCCGCCCAGATAGACCATTGCCCCGCAGTAGGCGGCCTTTTCGTAGCGCCCCCACGCGATCGTTTGAATGTCTTCATAAAGATCGGGATTGAAATGCCCTCCGGCCTGGCGGGTATAGTGGGCACCTTCGATCGCGTGCCACATGTGCGGCACGACACAGGCTGCGAAAAACGCCTCTCCGCGATCGTTCCAATCGATCCCCCATTGGTTGCTCACGCCTTCGCACCATCGCTCGAAGATTTTGCGGGTCGGGTGGTAGCGCCATACCCCGGCATTGATCGGGACGCGTTGCGCATCAGGTGCGCCCGGCGTGCCGACTTTCGAATGCGTGAAGACGCCGTGGGTTCCGTAGAGCCATCCATCGGGTCCCCAGATGAAATTGTTGAGGGTCTCATGGGTGTCGGCGTCATCCCAACCGTCCAGCACCACTTCCGGTTCTCCATCCATCACCGCATCGCCATCGCGATCCGGAATAAACAACAGGTGGGGCGGCGAGCCGAGCCAAACCCCGCCGAAACCCACCGCGATGCCGCTGCTGAAACGCGCCTTGTCCCAGAAGACGCGTTTGTCCTCGAACGTCCCGTCGCCGTCGTTGTCGGCCAGCACCACTATGCGGTCCTTGGGCTCGCCCGGGGAATCCGGGTAGTTCGTGCACTCCAGCACCCACAGCCGTCCCCGGTCGTCAATGGTGTAGGCGACCGGCTGGACGATGTCCGGCTCAGCCGCGACCAGCTCCATCCGGAAACCCTCCGGCAGCCGCATGCTGCCCGCGGTTTCAGCGGGAGCGAGCGCCGTGGTCTTCGCCACCGGCCGTTGGGAGTCGTTCAATGGCGTGCCGGGAGAGGCAAGTGCCAGGGCGAGCCAAGGCAGGAGAGCGAGACGGGCCATGTCGTGGTGGATGAGGTTCAATGGCCGGTTGCCTGATTCTGTCATCTCGAAACGATGGGCAGCTGCGCGAGCTTCAGGTGGAAGCGCTCGTAGGGGCTGTCGTAACAGGGTGCGGGCGGGCCTGCGGCGGCTTCCCGTGCCGCCTTGGCCTCATCCTGCCGGCCAAGATTCTCCAGGATCAGTGCCCGCGCGCGCTGCATGGCCAGGATACTTTCACAAGAGCTGTCGGGGCGGTGCCGGAATCCCATCCGGTGCGCTTCGATGGCCGCATCGATGTCCACCAGCGCCGCGGCCCAGTCCTTCAATCCGATGTTCGCCAATGCGCGGCCATGAGAGCGCGGGCCATACCACTGGAAGCGCTCGTCCTTTTCCGGAAGGAAGGGCCCTGAGAACACCCGCCTGGCTTTTTCAAAATCGCCCTTCTCGAGCGCGCGGTAGGCGAACTCGGCTTCGCAGATTTCGATGTGGAGCTTCATGGCGAGCCAGATCGCGAACGGATAACCGAAATCGGATTTGCAGTAGAATCCGGAGGTGTGCCAGGCAATCGTGCCGTCGCGCCGGAGGAGAAAGACATTAGGGATGCGGTCTGCGGAGAGAATGCCGAGCTGCCGGACCAGCGGGTTGTTCAGACCGCCCGGAACCATGGCCGCCTTGCACGGCCATCCGTTCTTCGCCATCAGGCCCCGGACCCGTTCCGCATCGTCGCAGAGGAAGGCCGCAATCACTTCGACCTCCTTGTGAATGTGCAGTTCGGCACGCTCGAAGGCATACCCCATGACCTGTCGGATGTTATCATTCCGGGTGGGCTGGCCCCGTGAATCCATGGCGACGGGAAAGTCGGCTGCCGGATCCGAAGGCGGCTCGACGAACATCAGCAGGGTCAGCTTTTCCGCGGGATCCTGCGGCAGGCGCAGGGCGGCACCGTCGAGAGTCTTGAGCTCGATCTTTGGCAGCGGTCGCGTCATCAGTTCGAGACCGTGGTTGACGATGTGCTCGCGTGACGGCATGTCCCCTTCCTCGTGGCGGATGAAGTTGGCCCTGAGCAGGTGCAGCGTGTGGTAGCGGTCGCGGAGAAACGCCAGCACGGGCCACAATGGCGGTTCTTCGGCATGCCGTTCTAGGAGGAGTGTGCGGTAGCGGTCGTGCAACTCCCGCGAATGGGCGTCGAGCGCGAGGATGGCCGCAGCAGCAAGGGCCGTCCCGGGGGCCTCGCTTCCTCCCGCGGCATCGATCATGGCGGAGAGGACGGATGCCGCGCCGCTGCGGTCCTTGCGCAGCGCCTCCTTGGCGAGGCAGAACCGCGGCACCACGCCGGCACCCCGGGGCGAGGATGTGGCCAGCGCGGCGCGTGCCTCGTTCGCGGCCTGTTCGAGGAATTTCGGTTCGGCGGCGAGATTCCAAAGCCCCATCAGCGCGATGATCCGCCGCTCGCGCACAAGCCACAGGTCCGGGGCCTCCGGGTGTCGGGCGATGGCCGCATCGCACAACTGCGCCGCCTTTTCGTAGTTTGCCAGTGCCTCAGTGCGTGTCAGCCGGTAGCGGAGTGGTGCTGGCACGAAGCAGCCCTGGATCGCGCGCAGTTCTTCCACGGGGACCGAACCCGGCGCTTTCGCCCCATCGGTTCCCTGCGTGCCTTGATCATCGACCAGGAAGTCACCGACGAACAACGACTGCAGCTGGGTCAGGTAGCGCTCGTCGGAGATCCTGGCGTCATCGATCCGGTAGGGGTTCCCGGGGGCTTGCTGGCCGCGCCCGTAGTTGGTGGCGGCGCTCGTCAGCATGACGTGGCCGTAGGCGTTGACCAGGATGCCGACAGGATCCGTCAGCCCGTAGGTGCGGAACGTCTGGCTGTTCCTCCCTCCCGGCAGCCGCATGACCGTCCAATCCAGATTGAGGGAACGCAGCGTCGCCTCGCCTGCATCGGGCAGCTCATCGACGTTGAAACTGAAGAACTCGATCCGGCCGGGATACAGCTGATCGTGTTCGGCGATCTTCGCCAGGGCATCCCCGAAGCCTTGCGTTTCCCGCGACCAGAACACGATGATGCTGAGATGGCCCAAACGATCGACCGGGAAGCTCAGCGAGGTGCCGTCCGCGCGCTCGAAGGTGCCGCTGAACAGCACGTCCATGCGGCCGAGATTCGAACTCCGCCGCAGGAATTCGATCACCTCGTGATCATCCGCGAAGCGTTCCAGCATGGTGCGCTGGATCCGCGCCGCGAGATCGAAGGCCTCGAGCTTGGGGGCGATCCCGGCGGCGATCCTGAGGCTCTTCACCTCGGCCGGCGTGTCGCGGTAGCGGCCGAGCAACTCCTCAAGCGCGCGGGCCCGCTCCTCGACGGTGGCATTGCGGCCGGACAGGTCCGCTTCCGAGAGCAGGAGGTCCGCCTCCAAGCGCATCTCCGCATGCTCATCCGGCGCCTTGGACAGCTTGCGGCAGGTTTCGAGCAGCGCCTCACGGTTGCGGTCGTCCCTCTCGATCGCGAACAATTGCTGGCGGGCCCGGAACACGATCCCGAGGACGCGGAAGCGGTTG
>JBMTCD010000162.1:0-8777 GCA_049430545.1 Luteolibacter sp. | reverse complement strand
GAAATCAATACGCAGAAAATTGCTTAAGCTTTCTTAAAGACCTGAATAGTTACGGTGGTTTCTTCATTTCCATGTTCTGGTATTTCCACAGGGGACTTGCACCCCGTTTACAACGTGCCCATGCTGGGCACACACAAGCCGTGGGATGCAACCGGCGACAACGGCCCTAGTTGAATCCGAACTCGATTCCGCCTGTGCATCCACTCTGACGTTGGATTTAAAAACTATGGAAGATGAATACACTCCGGAAGACGTGATTCGGCGTATTGAAAGCGAGCTGGATGCGGGCAAGACGGTCCGTGCGCGGACGATCATTCGGCTTACTACGAATATTGGAATAAAGGGAGCCAGGGAGATTGTCGCAGGTCGGCGAAAGATTGAGCTCCACGAGGTTACCAACACGGATTTGGATAATCTGAATCGAGCCGGCTGCAGCGTAGGCTCTGCCGCGTTTATTATATGCCTGACGCTTGCATCCTTTCTTGCATGCTACCTGCTCGCCTAACCTCGGAATCCAAAAGGCAGTGGATGGCAACGCCGACCCGGCCATCAGATGAATTTAAGCCTCATTCCGGCGAGTCACCACTCTGAAGTTCGCTATCCAATGAACCAAGAACAGAACGGGCCGGATAAGTGGAATGCGCTCAGGAGACGAGGCTGGCGCCTCGCTGTGTGCCTGGTGGCGATCGCCCTCTCCTCCGTATTCTACTTATTTGTCATCGGAGCGCCCATCAGTGTGCCGGATTCTTTCCTTGCGCTCCCAGTCATGGGCTTGTGGCAACCCATATTCGGTTTGCCATTCCTCGCCCTTTCCGTTTGGTGGGTCTTGGACAGGAGAATTCCCCTGCGGGTGCTCATCATTCCTCTTGCCTTAACCGCCTACAGCGGGCGCCTCCTTGTGGGCAGCCCTCCCGGGAGTGACTATCAAGGGCTGCAAGATGAAGTTAGAAAGGAGAAGTTGATGGAGAGGGAAAATCGGCATGACTGGAGGGACAAGGTCTTCCCCCCTTTTGGTGCCCGTTAAGATTCCTCAGAGTGTGCCGATCCATTTTCCGACCTGGATGAACTCGCCACGAAACTTGCCAATTACGAATATCACGGAAATAGCCCCTCAAAGGACGACCCTGATTGGGAGGAGATGCAAGCCTGGGTTGAGGGTTTTGGGATTCAGAAGTTCCATGCTCTTGAGCCAAGGCTTGGAGAATGGTTTCCTGGTTTCCTTGACGAATAAACTGCAATCAAGACATTGATCATGGCCGCCCGCGTGCCCGACGTCCCGGCCAACACCGGCGACACCGTGATCCGCGTGGTGACCGACCCCCGCACCGGCCTCTCGATGCAGGTCCGCGACCGCTACGACGGCCGCCTCGGCAAGCAGGAGGTGAGCTTCACCCTCATGTATGGCTTCGGTAGCGCGCCAGCATGCTCGGGTGACGGCGCCGCGAGCGGGGCTTCTATGTGCGGAGTGGGTGCAAATGGGTCAGGGAAAGCGCCGGGCTTGTCGAGCTTCTAGGAGCGGCGGACTCCGATCCGCAGACGCTCATGAAGCGCCACTGAGTGGTGGCGACGCGCATTTCATTGACTGCCCATGGACAGGGCGAATCGGAGGTAGCCGAGAAAGGAAACTGGATGACGGGCAGACGAGCGGGTACAGCATTTTTTCAATCCACCGGCTGAAACAGCGGTGCGTGAAGCTCGCGCAGCTTTTCCGGGGCGAATTTGCGCACCTCGCGGTCGTAGGTCAGCAAACCGTTCACCTCGCCCTCGATGTCGCTGGTTTGGGTGTAGATTCCGCCGGCTATGCCCTTCTTCCTGAGTTCGATCAACAGCGCGTTCGACTTTTGGTAGCGGGCCATCAACTCGTCGCGGTCCTTGGGCAGGCCGCCATAGCCCCAGTTCCTTGCCTTGGGGTTCCAGAGGTGTTTTTCATCGACCACGAATCCGTGGCCGCCGAACTCGCCGACCACCTGGATGCAGTCATTGAACCTCGGGTCGTCCGGGAATTCCGGGTTGGGATAGTTGTGGTGATCCGCGATGTGGCCCACCGGCCAGAAGTTGCCGCCGCTGGCGATGTTGAGCAGGCGCGAAGGGTCGTGGTTCATGGTCCATTTGCCGATCTCCATGGTGCGGTGCTGGCCCCAGGCCTCGTTAAACGGCACCCAGACGGCGATGCAGGGATGGTTGTGCAGTGTGTCCATCATCGCCTTGAGTTCGAACATGAACTGTTCGTGGGCTTCCTGCGGCCAGTCGGCGTCGGCGGGGTCCGGCTGCATCCGCGTCCACTTGGGATGCGGCGGGCCGGAGACCTGGTCCTGCCAGACCAGCATGCCCACCCGGTCGCAATGGGCATAATACCGGCGCGGGCGGACCTTGATGTGGTTGCGGATGCAGTTGTAGCCGGCGGACTTGAGATAATCGATATCGTATCTCATGGCCTCCTCGGTGGGGGGCGTCAGCAAGCTTTCCGGCCACCAGCCCTGGTCGAGGGTGCCGAGGTGGAAGATCTCCTTGTCGTTGAGGGTGAAGCGCCAGTGGCCCTGCTTGTCCCTGGCTTTTCCGATCGTGCGGATTCCGGCATAGGATGTGACCCGGTCGATCACCTTGCCGTCTTTGAGAAGTTCGATGGAAAGGTCGTAGAGCTGCGGCGCATCCACGTGCCAGAGCTTCGCCTCCGCGATTTCGAGCACGGTTTTTGCAAGTGAGCCCGAAGCCGAGGCGACCTCATTGCCGCCGAATGAAGCCTTTGCCCTGACCTCCAGCTTTTCCGCCGCGGTGCCGCCGGCAAAGGTCCGGATCTTGATCGTCGCGGGATCGATCGCGGTATCGATCTTGAGGCGTTCGATGTAGGTATCGGGCACGGTTTCGAGCCATACGCTCTGCCAGATGCCGGACACGCGGGTGTACATGATGCCGCCGGGCTTGAGCACCTGCTTGCCGCGGAGTTGGTAATCGCCGGTGGGATCGAGCACGCGCAGCAGCAGGGTGTTGTTCCCCTCCACGGCGGCGTTGGTGACATCGAAGGTGAAGGGCGTGTTGCCGCCCTTGTGGGTGCCGACGCTGCGGCCGTTCACCCACGCCTCGCATTCGTAGTCCACCGCTTCGAAGTGCAGCAGCACGCGCCCGCCCTTGGCGTCGACTTCAAAGCCGCGGCGATACCACAGCTCTTCCGCCGGCTCAAGGAGACGCCCCACTCCGGAGAGGCTGGATTCGATGCAATAAGGAACGAGGATATTGCCAGTCCATTGCTCCGGCGGAGGCTCCGCGGCGTTTTTCGGGCGCACGGCATAATCCCACAGGCCGTTCAGGCTCTGCCAATCCTCACGGACCATCTGCGGACGCGGGTATTCGCGCCATGCATTGTCCGGTGTCACCCCGGCGGCCCAGCGCGTCTTGATGCGGTCGCCGGCCGGTTTCCAATCCGCCGTGGCCGGGCCGGTGATGGCGGCCATGGCCGATGCAAGACATGCCATGGCGAGCGATTTTCGGGAAGGTGCAATCATAGTCGTTGATCTCATCGGGTGAATCCGTCTTGCGGCGTCCAAGTGGCTTCGACGGGCACGCCGTGGAAGGCGCGGGCGAGGGTGGCGATGTTGCGGTCGTCACCCCTCAATTCGTGGACAGGCCGGCTGAGAATGGGTTCTAGCGGAACGAGGCCGCTGTCCGTGCGGGGCTTGGTGAAGCCGTAGAGCCCGACCTTCGCCTTGATCGCCTCGGGGACCACCTTGGTGGCGTCCATTCGGTTCCAGTGCGCGAGGCAGTAGGACTTGATGCTCTCCGGCTTCGCGGGACTGGCCGCCCGGGCGGTGTCCGGCAAGCCGAGGCAGGCGACGGCGAGCGCGGCGGCAATGGGCAAGTGAAGGACATTCATGCTTTTCCAGATGGTTGGCATCCCGGTTCGTGATTGCGGTTTTCCTATGGTTCGGGAATTTCCACCTCGCACCCTTGGAAGGCTCTTTCTGCGATCTCGGTGACGCTTTCAGGCACCTTCAGACCGTTCAAGCCAACACAGTCCCTGAATGCGAAGGCTCCGATGGTTTTCAGGCCGGCGGGCAGGCGTGGGAGCCGCAGCTTGGCGCATCCTGCGAAGGCGTAATTCCCGATGCCGGCGATGCCATCCGGCAGCGATGCGCGGGTGAGATCGCCGCATCCCCAGAACAGGCCGAAGGGAATTTCGGTGACCTTGGGCGGAATGGCGATCTCCTGCAGACGAGTGCAATTCTTGAAGGATTGCTGGCCGATGTGAGTGACCGAGTCGGGGATTTCCACCCGCTGGAGGTTGTGGCAGCCTTCGAAGACGCGGCCGTTGTGGCCGCCGATGTCGGTGACGCCTGCCGGAATGGCGAGGCTCGTCAGATTCTGGTTCATGGCAAAGGCCCCCGGACCGAACGCGGTGGTGCTTGCAGGAAACTTGTATTCGCCGCGCCGCCCGCCGGGGTAGGCCAACAGCGTGGTCTTGCTCTTGTCGAACATCACGCCATCCACACTGGCGAAATCGGGATGATCGTCTGCGATGTCGATGTATTCCAGCGATGGCCAGCGGTTGAGGCTGCGGGGCTGGAGGAAGCGCACGGTCTTGGGAATGGAGACCGTCCTGATCCTCGGGTCCGCTTCAAGCGAGTCGCCGTCGATGCCGTAAACCTCGTGATCGCCGATCGAGGGCGGGATCACGACAGCGCCATCCGCCTCGGGAATCACGCCGGTGATGGCCACTCGCGAGGCCGTTTTTGAATCACCCTCCCGCAGCGAGGCTTGAATCCACACCTTGTTGTAAACCGCGTAATGGAGGCGACCCGATTTTCCCGATTCCAGGTAGGGTTGTATCGGTTCGCTGGCCTGCAGCGGGACCACGAGAAGCGCCAGAGCGGCGAGACCGCCAGGGGATGCATGGGGCGTTTTCATGGTCGTTATGATGAAATGGAATGGAATGGAATCAGGCCAGGTCCTCGGGTCGCCAGCCCTTGCGGGCCTCGGGATTGATCAGGGCGGCGGCCTCGGGATTGCCGCCGATCTTCATTTCTCCGGCATCCCAATCGAGGCCCTTGCCGGTGCGGATCGCCAGGGCACCCAACAGGATCGCCTCGGTCAGCGGACCGGAATAACTGAAATCCGAACACGCCTTGGTGCCATTCTGGATCGATTCGACCCAATCGCGGTGGATCCCCGGCACCCGCGGGATCGTCTTGGGCACCTGTTTCGCGGGGTTTTCGCGATATTCGTTCCAGCGGGCCTGCGGATAGAGGCGCGGGCTGTCTGGGCGCATGTCACCATGGAAAATGCCGCCCTTTTCGCCGACCATGATGAATCCGCCCCCGGCGGGCATCTCCCAATCCATGCTTTCCGGCGGCTTGGGCATGCTGGGGCCCTCATGCCACTTCACTGTCACCGGCGGCTTGCCGCCGCGCGCGGGGAATCGATAACTCACGATCGAGCCGTTGGGCGTGTGGATCGGATTGGCAGGCTCCGCCATTTCGACATCGACCCGCTCGGGCGCGCCGAGCCCGAGCGCCCAGTAGGCGGTGTCGATCGTGTGGCAGCCGATGTCGCCAAGACCACCGCAGCCGAAATCCCACCATGGACGCCAAGTGGTCGGGTGCAGGGTCTTGCTGAAGGGAACATCCTTGCCGCAGGGCCCAAGCCACATGTCCCAGTCCATCCCCTCGGGCACTTCTTCGGCTGGCGGAAACGCGGTTTTCACCTGGCCATTGAACCCCCATCCGGACTTCGGGCGATCGGTCCAGGTGATGACCTCGCGGACCTCGCCGATCAAGCCGGCATCATACCACTCCTTGACGAGGCGCGCGCCCTCGAAGGCGTGTCCCTGATTGCCCATCTGGGTGACGAGGTTTTTTTCGACGGCCAGCTTCTGCAGCGTGCGGGCCTGCCAGAGCGAGTGCACGAGCGGTTTCTGCACAAAGACATGCTTGCCCATCTTCATCGCCATGTAGGCGACCGCGAAGTGGGTGTGGTCCGGCGTGCCGACGCCGACGGCGTCGATCTTGTCGCCCATCTCTTCGAGCATCTTGCGGAAGTCCGTGTAGAACTTCGCCTCGGGGAACCGCTGCTTGCGGCTGCTCCAGAGACGCGGATCGCAGTCGCACAGGGCGACGACATGGTTGCCCTTCGAGCAAGCGTTCAGGTCCCGTCCACCCTGGTTGCCGAAGCCGACCCAGGCGATGTTGAGCTTGTCGTTGGCGCCGGCCACGGGCTTGGCCAGGATTTGTGGAGGGATCCACGGCACGGTCAGCGCGGCGGCGGACTGCTTGAGGAATCTGCGGCGGGAGTGGAGCGGAATGACTGGATTCATGTTTCGGAAATCATGGGATGTCGCGAGCGCGGATTCGATGAGAAAATCATTTCACGGGATCTGGATTTCGCTTCACGGGAATCCTGCCGGTTGCCGTGAGTCCGGCGGGGCCTGCCCATGATTACCGCAGCCGGACGCGGGATCTTCATGAAATTCTTCCGTCAAGTTTACCGGAAACGGGGAGGCGTCGGAGCAGATTCCTTATGGGTTGGTCCATTGGTTTTTTCCAAACACCTCCTGGATGGCCTCCAGCATCGTCGTTCCCTTGCCCTCGGTGGGAGCGACGATGCCGCCTTCGCCGAACTCGTTCCAGGCATAGATCGTGAAGGCTTTCTGCATGGTGCCGTCCTTCTTCGGCAATCCGAGGGACGGATGTTCCTCCAGCGAGTTCTTCATCGCCCGCAGCTCCGCGGCGAACTCGTCGCGGGACGGAAAGCTGAAGAAGCGCTGGTAATGCGGGGCGGCCTGCGGGTAGTGCCACGGACGCGGATTCCAACCGGCGGCGAGGTAGGGCATCCACGGGAGCGGGTCGTTGACGCGGTTCCCGAGCGTGGTGCGGGCCTGTGCGGCGAGCGTCGCGTAGGGATGCTCGGCCGCGCGCTCCTCGACTTCCGGCACACACATGTAGGTGCCGGTGAAATCAAAGAGTGTCGCCGGCGGCCACTTGGCACCCAGCGGCGGCGTTTGGCCGGAAATCCCGACCCCGATGATCATCTCGCCCAGGCCGGCATCGCGAACCGCGGCCCGCAGGGTGTCGAGACGCTGCCGGCAGAGGCCGAGGTCGTTGTCATTCGCCCGCAGGAACTCGGTGATCCCGTGCACCTTGAACACCAAGTGCCCGTCGATCCGGAGGTAGCTCGGGTGCTTCATCGCCTCCACCCAAGGAGTGATGCAGGCGGCCCATTGCTCGTCTCCCTCCGCGGAGAAATTGGGCGAGTTGCAGTATTCGATGCAGAAGCGCATCTTCCCGGCCTCGGGTGAGGCGAGGAAGGTCTCGAGGCCCCGGTTGAGCCGCGGGGCGTGTTCGGTCTCCCGGCCGCCGGGTTTCGGGTAATACCAGAGGATGGCGAAGAAATCGACGCCGTGGCTGGCAGCCGCCACGATCTCGCGATCCATGGTGGCCTGGTCGTTGTATTGGCCGAGAAGCGGCACGCGTTCCGGAAACACGGGACGCCAGTCCGGCTGATCGATATTCCAGCCCTGCCCGTGCCATTTGTTTGGCAGCTCCTTCCACCAGCCGGCGAAGTAGTTGACGCCCACCAGCACGCCGTCGTCGGGCATTCCGAAGTCACCCATCTTGCGCACGAACAATGGCCAATCCGTGGCCGCATGATACAGCCGCGGCTGCTCGAAGCAGTCGTAGGTCCAGAACAACATGCCACTGACGCCGGCATCCAGCGCGAGGTCGCGCACCCGCACCATGCTGCCGACGGCTTCCTCGAAGGTCTCCTCCACATGGTCGAAGGCCCCGAATTCACCCATGATGACGGGTTTCCGCCCGAGGATTCCGGCCATCTCCGGCGTGAAGAACCCGGTCGATGCCAGATTCAGGCGGAAGGCCTCGTCCACCGACTCGTTCCTGTCGGTCCGATAAAAATGCACATCGAGGAAATCGAGCGGCCCGGTGCCAAGCGACGTCAGGGTGGATGGATAGCGTTCGTCCTTGGTCTTGCCGGGCCACACCCCGGCGTGGACCGCCGGGTCCTTGCCAACTGCACGCGGGACGAAGACCCCCTCCGCCACCAGCATCTCCGGATCGATCGCCTTCACGGCCGCCACCATGCGTTCATGATAATGAAGGTAACCCTCGTCCATCAGCGCCTGGCGTTGATCGGTGGACGCCATGTCATAGGTCCTGCCATTGGCCGCGGTGAACGCTCCCTCCTTCATGGTGAAGGGCCAATGGTCGGCACGCAGATAGGCTTCATTCTGGCATTGCAATCCCAGCAAGGTGGGCAGGAGCCGCGGCTCCTTTTCCTTCACATACGAGAGAAACGAGGCCACATGCTCGACGCGGGCGTCGAGCCCCTCCTTGGTGAGAATCAGGGCGTTTTTGTTGTGACCGTTCCCGTGAATGTTACGATGCCTATAGTAGGCATTGAGCGGAATGCCGCCGTCGCCGAAGGTCGGGAACACGCGGATGCCATGGCGCGTCGCCCGGCGCAGGAAATCCAGCACGTTCTCCATGTAGGGTTCATGGAGCGCCCCGGTGGTCCCGAAGTCCCCGGCGATGCCGGGGTTGACCTTGCTGCGGCCGATGATGAACACCCGCACCGTGTTGCAGCCCGCCTGGCTCAAGGCACCGAACATCGCCTCGGCCTGCCCGGGATCGTAGTGAGCCTTGGTGGTTTGGGTATCGGCATCGAAGGTGGCGTGATCGCCCGCGGATGCCCCATCGGCCGCGCGCAGCCGCACATAATTGAAACCCTTCACGAAAAACGGCCGCTTGGAGCCGGCATGCACCAACCGCGCC
>JBMTCD010000161.1:0-8793 GCA_049430545.1 Luteolibacter sp. | reverse complement strand
ACGCGGGATCGCTCACCGGGCGGAAGGCCTGGTGCTTGCGCAGGATCCAGGGTTGCTCGCTGAGGGTGCCGTTGGCATCGAAGAAGTTGGTGGTGTTGAAGGCCGAGGCGCCGAGGTTGTAGGGGAGCGGCAGCGCCTGGTCGTCCACGGTCCAGCTGCGGAGCGTGTTGGTGTCTCCCAGCGGCGGGGCCAGCATGTAGTCGCTGCCGCAGGGGATGAGGTAAACATAGGGCGTCGCGCTGAGCGCGTTGGGATCGCCGCTCGCCGGGCTGCCGGCACCGGGCGTGCCGAAGGCGTAGGGGTCCATGCCCTCGTAGCCTTTGAGCACGATGCCGGAACTCATGATCTTGGTGGCGTAGCTGCTCGGCGTGTAGGCATGGTCGCCGGCGGCCAGCGGCAGGCCGAAGAAGTTCTTGCCGTGCTGGATGGTGCTGCCGAAGGAAATCACGATGCCCGGCACGCGGCTGCCATCGGGCTTCTTGAGGTTGTTGCAGTAGCGGGCGACATCGGGATCCGCCATCAGGTCGGCCACGATGTGCTGCTGGACGGCCTGCTTCCAGGCATCGTCATCGCTGGTCTTGGCGGGATCATCCTGGATGCGGAACAACTCGCCGCGCAGGCTGAAGAGCGTGCCGTAGGGATCCGGGTTGTTGATGCCGAGGCGGCCTTCCGCCACCGAGAAGTCGGCATTGAGCTGGGCCAGGGTGCCGGCCAGGCCGGCATCGCCGAGGGTGCTGACGGAGGCCTGCGGTTGATCGCCGCTGAGGTCGCCGAGCGCCCGGGAGGCGACGATGTTGGTGACCACCTGCTGGCCGGCGGGGGTGCCGAGCAGGCCGGTCTCGTAGTCGTAGCTTTTGGCGGCGAGGTAGGTGTAGCGGCCCGCGAGGTCGTAGAGGGTGCGGTATTGCTCCAAGGCCTCGTTGCGGAAGGTGCGGAAGGTCAGGTCATTGGTCCGGTAGCCGGTGACCTTGGCCGCCGCCCGCATGCGGAAGGTCTCGCGCAGGGACAGGATGTCGCCCGCGTCGGCCAGCACATTGCGCACCTGCTCGTTGGCGCGCTGGTAGTCGGTGACGCGTTGGGCCACTTCGAAATGGGCGGCCATCAACTCGCGATAGAGCAGCTCGTATTCGTAATACTTTTGCCTCTCCTCGTAGGAGAAGCCGAGGGCAACGAGATTCGCGTCGAACTCCACAAATTTTTGCTGAATTTCTTTATCGAGGGCGTTGGCAACAGAAGCCGAGCTTATGGAAGCGATCTGCAGAGAATTGTAACCAATCAGTCCGGCGACTTTTAGGCCTCCCCTTGCAGCAGATGAAACATCACTGGCGAGTCCAAGAACCTTGGGAAAAAACTCCACAGCTGCTACCAATGAATTTAATACCATGTCCGCGGATGTCGCTGTGGCGGCGGCGGCGTTTTCATAATCGTCCTGAACACCGACCAATGCTGCATACTCTTCTGCAAATTCAGCGCGTCTCCCATCCGTAAGTGCATGCATTTTCAGCAAATCCTCGAAGAGTTGCTTCTCGCGTTTCATGCGCATCTGAAGCACCTCCACTTGATGAAGGCTTTCCAAAACAGCCACTTGAGCCTGATAGCTGTCCAGAAGCGCCTGCTGCAGTGAACCGGTTACGGCGCGCTGGCCGAGGTTGCCTCCGCCCCACTCTTGCGCCCACTGGACGATCTGGCCGGGCCGCACGGTGACGGTTTTATTTGTGCTGCTCGTCGGCGCGCCTGCCTTTTCAAAGTGCTCGGCAAGAACGCTGTCGGAGTATTCGATCGGAACAAGGAGCCCTGTCCCGTCTTCTGTGGTGTAACCTGGATGGCTCAACGAAAAATCCGTGATACCGGTCGGCACAGCAATGGTCAGCGGGACTGGGGTGGAGGTATCCACCAAGTCGGTGGGGCGATCCACGACAAACCAGTTTTCAGTGTCCGGCCCCTCGTAGCCTTGGGCATAGGTTTTGCCAGGGCCGATGTCGCCGGGGTAGGGAGAGCCGAAGATGTCCTGCAGCTCGTTGTCGAAGGCGATTTCCTGATCGACGATGGCGGTGTTTGCATCGGCGATCTGGTTTTCCTGGTTGCGGAGCAGGCGGGTCATGCGCGCCGCCTGGTTGAAGGCGCCCTTGGCATTGAGGGTGGCACGCAGCGCGCGCTGGTAGATCTGCTCGAAGTGGGATTCTCCGGCCTGGAGTCTGGAAGGCGAGATGTCGAAGGCGATGGCGCCGGGGCTCAGGCCGAGCGGGTTGAGGCGGGCGTTGGCATTGTCGATGGCGGTCTGGAAGGAATTCGCGGCGGCCACCAACTGGCCGAGTTCGGGCACAGTGGTGCGGTCGATGATCTGCACGCCGCTGTGGTTCGGATCGGTGTCAACAGCAGGCAGGAGCGCGTTGCCCACCACCCAATTGAGAAAGCTGCCCTGCGCGCTACGGGCGACCCATTCGTCGAGTCCTTGGTGGCGGGTGATGCCGCTGCGCGGATTCGCCTTGCCGTCGCGGAAATGGCTCCAACCGGCGGCGGGATCGTCGCGGTAGCTCTGGCGGTTCACCAGCGCCACGGTCTGGATGGCGGTGCTGGCGGCATTGGCGGCGGCGGCGGCAAACTTGCGCTCGTCCTTGTAGTCGATCTGCACGGACTGGCCGAGCACGGTCACATCCTCCGCCGAGGTCTGCCAAGTGAAGTAGGGATGGGTGAGCAGCTTGTAGTAGCCCTTGAGCGCGGTGAGGTAGTGGCCGTAGGCATCGCCATGCCCCTGCGGGAACATGCGCTGGGCGTCGGCGGCATCCACCACGCCGTCCTCGGTGCTGCTGCCGGATTTTTCCTTGATGTTGTAGTTGGTGGCGTAGAGCACCTCGCCGCTGTTGATGCCACGGGTGTAGTTCCACCACAGGCGGTTGTAGGCGGGGGCGATACCGGTTCCCGGGTTGGTGAAATCGTCACGGCCCTTGAGCAGGGCGAGTTCCTCGTCGAGCGAGCTGGCCACCTGGCCCTCGAAGGAGAAGCGGCTGGTGTTGACTTCGGTGGTCGAGCTGGAGTCATCGATCGAGATCGTCGGGTTGGCGGCGTCGGCGTAGGCCTCGTTGCCGAGGATGGTGTAGAGGTCGTTTAGATACCCGGCGGCGAGGATCAGGGCGTTGTTGGCCGAGGCGAAGTCGATGCCGGAGCCGATGGTGAAATTTTTCCCGCGGTTGAGGACAGTTTCGTAGATTTCGATCAGGCCGACCTCGTTGATGTTGTCCAGATTGAGCGCGATATCGCCCTCCCAGCGTTTGCCGGCCTGGGTGAGCAGGGAGACATCGGTGTTGACCGCGTTGCTGGCCAGATCGCTCATGCGCTGGTTGAAGGGGTTGATCTTGGCGAGCACGCGCTTGATCCAGCCTTCCACCAAGACTGGCGGGGTCCAGCCGGACCAGGTGCCGCCAACCTTGCGGTAGTTCATGGTGAAGTAGGTGTCGCCCATCAGCACGGCGGGAGCGCTGATCGTGGCGGAGGGCGAGCCGCCAACAAGGATCGAGCTGCCCAGCGAGCCATCGGGCTTGAGCCAGGTGCTGGTGCTGGAGGCGGTGTTGATATTGCTCTCGGTGATGGTCGGGTTGGTGCCGCCGGTCGGGAAGCCGTAGCGCCACTGGAACTCATACAGCTCCGGCTTGCCGGCATAGTCGCCGCTGTGGCGCAGGGTGACCTGTTCGTCGAGCGGGTTGCTGGCCAGCAGCACCTTGAGGTCGCCGGTGTAGAGGCTGGGATCCACCTTGAGGATGCGCATCGCGGGCGGGTTGCCGGGATCGGTGAAGGCCTCGCCGTTTTCGAGCATGAGCACCACATAGCCCGCGCCATTGCCGGTGGCGGTGAGCGCGTAGCTGTCCACCGCGGTGTCCGGATCCCGGATGTCGGCGAGGGTGGATTTGTCGATCAGGCGGGCGTCCTTGGTGTCATCCACCTCAAAGGATCCGGGAGCCGCGGGGTCTTCGCTGAAGGTTTCCAACTGCGTGGCGAGCTGGTTGATGGCGGTTGTCCATTGGCCCTTGGCGGGGTCTCCGTCCGGGCAGAGCTCCTCGAGCAGGGCCAGGTCCTCGGCGGTGAGCACATTCAGGTTGAGGTAGTCCTCGCCGGTGATTTCATCGACAAAACCGCCTTCCAGCACGAGGGCGCCCTGGGAACCCATGGCACTGTCGAAGTAAAAACGCTCCTGCAGATGGGGTGGCAGGGTCTGGAAGTAGATCTTGCCGACATAGACGCTGGTGAGCACGGAGGGTGGCAGTTCCTGGAGTCCGCCGGGTGCTCCCAAAAGGAGGGTTTTGGCGCGGGTCGGGTCGTGCAAGAGCGCGCTCTCGGTGGTGGTGCCGGTGTTGGCGATGGATTGCTGGTAGAGGACTTGGGCGCTCGAGGCTCCACGGATTTGCGGCAACTGGCCGGCGATGGCGCTGGCTTTGGGCAGAGTGAGCGTCTGCGCGGTTTGCAGGACCGGCACGATCTGGCGCCGGGCGACCGGCAGGGTCGGATCATCCGGCCACTTCGGCTGGTAGGTGAGCTCCATCGGCACACCGCTTTCGGGATTCGCGATGAAAGGCATGACCGTGCCGACCGGGCTTTGGTCGGCCAGGCTGCGGAAGGGCTCGAAGAATCCGGGCAGTGACTTGTAATAAAAGCGCATGGCAAACGACACTGGCGGCGCGATGCGGACTTCGGGGGGGGTCGTGTAGCCGCTGCCGGGATTCGTGATCGTGATGCCCGTGACCACTCCGTTGGACACGGTGGCCGTGGCCCTGGCCGTGGTGCCGCTTGCGGGAGGCTCAATCATCACGGCAGGCACTGTGGCGTAACCGCTCCCCCCTTGGCCGGCCACGGGCGTGATGGTGGCAACCGCCCCACCACTCACCGTCGCTGCTGCGGCGGCGCTGGTTTTGGCGTGGGCGCCGCGGAAGAGCCAATGGTAGCCCTGGCGATCCTCGAAAGTGAAGGCATCGTAGTCGGCCGGAGCCGTGTTGTGGGCTGCGGGATCCAAAGTGCCCGCGACTTCCTCATTCATGACCTTCCCGTTCTCATCGAGCGGCAGTGGCAGCGCGAAGAGCGGCCCGGGCGGCTGGACTTTGGTTCCGGCGATGGCGTCGTAGCGCAGCGGATATTCAAAAGTTTCCCTCAGCAACTCATAGACATCCATGCTCGGGCGTTGGTCGGCGGCTGAGGTGTAGGCCAGCAGGACGAAGGGCTCCGAGGTGGTGCTGGCGGCGTTCAAATCAATGCGCAGGGCGTAGGCGCGGCTGCCAAGCATCAGCGCGTGTTCCTCATTGGGATTGAAGCCGGGCTGGGTGGCGTCATTTTGATAATAAATGCTGCCCGCCTGCTGGGACGGGCCGAGATCGCCGGTGCCGATTCCGGAGGCGATCACGATCTGCGGGGCTTCGGACGGATACTCGACGGTGTAGCGGCCGACCTTCGAGGGCAGGTGGAAGGAACCGAACTTGTCGCTGGGCGCGGCCACTTCCTTGAACCACCAGATGGTGAGCTGGTTTCTGCCAGGCAGGGCGTTGACCGGGATGATCGCACCTTTTTCCGCCGCTTTTACACCGCCCGCAAAGGGGTCGACATAACCGGCGGGGTAGTAATTGTCGCCGCTGGCGATGTAACCAGCGACCGAGTAACCGGCGGGTGGCTCGATGCGCTGCCCGACCGCCACAGTGGCGGTGAGGTCGAGCACGCCGTCGGCGTTCGTGTCGTTGATGGTGGCGATCGCGGGTGTGGCGGTAAGCGGACCATCACCGTCCGGATCCGGCAGGGCAGGACTGCCCAGCAGGCTCTCCGACTGGATGTAGAGCGGGACATACCAAGGCACGCCGCCGGAGGCGAATTTGAGCAAGGTGCGGCTGGTTTTGTCACTCGAGCCGCTGAAGTCCGCCAGCAGGCGCTGGGTGGCGACATCCAGCGAAACCTCGGTCTCGCTGGGATCATCCTGGAAAACGACCTGGGGCGCGTTGGCGCCATCGAAGACCGGGCCGATGGCCACGCCGCTGCCGAGATCGGTTACCGTGACCGGCTCGTAGTCGGCCAAGCCGGCAGGCCAAGCCAAGGTGTATTTGGCCGAGATCTTCGGCCAGCGGATGCTTACGCCCGGGGTGGCGGGCGCGGTGAGGAAGTGGATGGTGAGGTCCTTCTGCTCCAACCAGTAGATATTGATTCTATCGGGGTTGGAATTGGCGCGTTCCGCATGGTAGACGAGAGTGCCGTTGGGCAGGGCGGAGGTGCCGTAGAGCGGCTTGCCGGTGCTGTTGGAGTCGTTCACCACGGACGGCTGCAGCAAATCATCCCCGTCCTGAGGGGTGCCCTCGCGCGGCAGCAACTGCTGGCCGAGTCGAGTCTCGACCACGACCGGCTCCATCCTCTTGCGCACACTCACCACATCCGCGCCCAGAAACTCGCTCGCACCGGTGCTGATATTCTCGGTGCCAAGATATTCCACGAATACCGTGCCCTCCTTGTTGTAAGCCCGCAGCGCGGCGCTTCCGTAACCGCTTTCATACCATAGAGTTCTCAGCTCGGGCGGGGCGCTGGCACCATCGGGAGCCGGGCTGGAGCCCACCGGCACGAATTCATCGGCCACATGGCTGGGCAGGTAGCTGTTGTAAATCACATTGGCCGCTTTGATCCGGCCCGTCGGCACATCGACTCGCGGGGCGGAGAAGGAGCCCTCTGTCCAGTAGATCGTGCGCTGCGGAACGGTCGGCGCGGAGGCCACGGAAAACACCTCGGTCTTGAATTTGTAGGTCGGTGCGGACTCGCCGGCGGCGCTGGTATCCGGGGAATTCGAAACCCAGGTGATCGTGACGCGGCCCGGCTGGGTGGCGAAGACCTTGTCCGCGTGGGGACTGTAATAATAAAGCTCCGGAGCGGAAAAGGGATGATCGGTGGGCGTGGTGATTGTGACATTTGGCTCGCTGCGCAGCGTGATGTTCAGTCCATCGACGATGTCCACCCGCCGTCCGAGCAGGGTGGCACCGCCGACCAGACCATCCGGCACCGCGGCCACGGTGACCACCCGGCTTTCCGGGGAGGCGGTGGTCACGGACACCGTGCCCTGCGGCAGCAGCGGTTGGCTGGCACCATTCAGGTTGGCTGTGTAGGCGCTGGGAAAGGTTTCTCCGGGCTGCACCGGCTTCGAGCGCCAGTAGGTCGCCGGGGCGATCGAGCCGCTCCAGGTGACCTGCGGCCGCTCGATCACATCGCCGAAGGCGAAGCGTGGCACGCCGGAGGCCAGACTGTAGCCGCCCGTCGAGCGGGCCAGCATGACGGTCACCACCGGTGCGGCGGATATGGTGGCATCCACCGCACGCGGGTAGCGGCTGGATGCAGGGATGGCTATGGCCGCGCTGCTGAGCGAGGTGCCGCCGATCCCGGCATATTGCGGGGTGGTGGTGCCGGGGCCTGTAGGGATGGACGGCCCGGCGAGGGCGACCGCAGGCGGCGCGGTGTAGCCGCTGCCGCCGCTGTTGATCGTGATGGAAGTGACCCGCCCGCCGGAAATCACTGCGGTGGCGGTGGCCGTGACGCCCGAGCCACCAGGAGCGCCGAGGGTGACGACCGGTGCGGCGAGGTAGCCCGAACCTCCACCCCGCACGGTGATGCTGGTGACAGAGCCGCCCGATACCGTGGCAAATCCGCCCGCCCGCCGCGCATCGAGCAAGTTGGCAACCCCGCCTTGGATTTCATATTGGGCCATGGCGGCCGGGGCGATGAGAGCCGCGCCAAGCGTGGCGACGAGAACAAGGCGATAGATTTGGAACATGTTGTGGAGTCGGCTAGAATGATTGGCGGTTGAATTGCTGGCGGACCGATCGGCAACCTCCGACTAATATTTGATGATGTAATTCACATTGGCATTGATCGGCCGGGTCTCAGAGCCGCCGGTGGCGCCGGATGCGCGATTCTCAAGAACGGGATCGTAATATCCTCCAGAGGCATCATTCCCTTCGCTCATGTACCAAATCTGGCTGGTCAATGCGTGCGTATGGCTCTTGAATTCATCGGCTTGGACGCTGCCCACCTGATCTCCAGTGGCTCCACCGGCGGCCATTGCGGTTCGCGTTGCCCGATCAGGGTCTCGACCTGCTCCTCCATCGCGTCCGCGGAGGAATCTACCTCGGAAATCGGGAACATTGAATGTGGTCGACGACGAAGAGCCGAATGAAATGCTTATCGCTGTAAAAAGGGCGGGGTATGAGGTCCGATTGTAACTAGCACCGTTGCAAAGCAACCAACCGGCAGGCGCTGTCTGGCCGCCGTAGGCAACGATGGTTCCGGGCGGGCAGAGAGCCTGCTGAACCGTTGCCACCAGGTCATCAAGTGAGACCGAGTTGTTCAAGATCTTCGCAGTCGTGACGGCATTGTCGGCAATGCCATCAGTTCCTACCGTTCCAAAGCCAACGCTGGTCCCCGAGCGGCGCAGGACCTGACCGTCCGTGCCGGCAACAATATCCGCCGGATCCCCGGTGGTGCTGTCCGTGCGCCCGATTACGGATAATCCCGTGCTGTCCCGGAGTTTCGTATTATCCACGGCATTGGGGGCAATCTTGACTGTGGTGACATTCGAATCGGCGATCTTGGCCGTGGTGACATTCGAATCGGCGATCTTGGCCGTGGTGACATTCCCATTGGCGATCTTATCGGTGGTGACAGCGAGGCTGCCGAGATTGGTCGTAAGCACGGCATCCGTCCCGAGTTTGGCATTGGTAACGGAGGCGGAGGCGAGCTGGGTGGAGCCGACCGCACCGGTCGCGAGCATGGCGGAGGAGATGGCATTCG
>JBMTCD010000160.1:0-8801 GCA_049430545.1 Luteolibacter sp. | reverse complement strand
TCAGCCAGTCGTTTCACGGCCGCTCGCTCGGTGCGATGTCGGCCACCGCGCAGGCAAAGATCCATGAAGGCTTCGACCCGCTGCTGCCGGGATTCCGCTATCTTCCGTTCAATGATGTCGCGGCGTTGGAAAACGGCATTCGCCCGGAGACCGTGGCCATTTTGTTGGAACCGATCCAGGGTGAGGGCGGGGTGCACGTCGCCACGCCGGAATTCCTGCGCGCTGTGGCCTCGGTTTGCAAAAAGCACGACCTGCTGCTGATGTTCGACGAGGTGCAGGCCGGCTTCGGCCGTTGCGGCGACTCGATGGCCTGGCGGATGATCGCGCCGGGAATCGAGCCGGATGCCATCTCATGGGCCAAGGGCATGGGCGGCGGCGTGCCGATCGGCGCGTTCTGGCTGAGCGACCGCGCGATCGACGATGCCGGCACCGCGCTTTCCTCGCTGATGGGGCCCGGATCCCACGGCTCGACCTACGGCGGCAACCCGCTTGTTTGCGCCTCATCACTGGCCGTGCTGCAGGAAATCCGCGAACAGGAACTGGCCGCCCACTCGCTGCTGATGGAAGTGCGCATCCGCGAAACGATCCGCTCGTGGAAGCTGCCTTCCATCACCGAGGTGCGCGGCAGCGGACTGCTGCTGGGCATCGCGCTCGACCCCGCGCGCATCGCCGTGCCGGATGGGAAAACCGCCGCGCTGACCGTCGTTTCCAGTCTCATGGAAAACGGTCTGCTGGTCCCCGCCGCCGGGCCGGTAACGATCCGCCTGCTGCCGCCGCTCAACGTCACCGGGGACGAGATCGACGAGGCACTCGCCATCCTCGAACGCACCCTGCGCGGGCTGGCGCGGAACGGTTAGATCATCATCGCATGACCGCCCAGCCGCTTCACGTCCTGCCGCGTCCGCCGATGGCGGGCGAACTGGTGCCCGCGCATTACTTCCGCGAACTTGACCGCACGGAGATCCTCCGCAGCGGCCGGCCGCTGGAAGTGGACCTCGGCTGCGGCGACGGCTCGTTCCTGATCGGAATGGCGCAGCATTATCCGGAGCGCGATTTCCTCGGCGTCGAGCGCCTGCTCGGCCGCGTGCGCAAGGTCTGCCGCAAGATCACCCGCAGCCAACTCGACAACGCCCGGGTCCTGCGGCTCGAGAGCCGCTACACGATCGAGTGGCTGCTGCCGGAAAACTCCGTCTCGCGCCTCCACCTGCTGTGCCCGGACCCGTGGCCGAAGGTGCGCCACCACCGCCGCCGGCTGGTGCAGGCCGATTTTCTAACAGCCGTGCGGCGCGTCCTCGCGCCCGGCGGCGAATTCCTGTTCATGACCGACCACGAGGAATACTTCCTGTGGGCGGAGGAGAAAACCGCCGGGTTCGGCGGCTTCGAGCGGCTGGCATGGGAAGAAGACACGTTTTTTTATGCCAAGACCGATTTCCAGCTCCAATGGGAGGCCGAGGGCAAGACAATGTGGCGGCTGCGCTGGCGCAAGCCGCTCAGCGCCCCGTGAGCACCAGCGGCTTGTCTGTTAGAAAACCCTCGATCGCCAGCGCGCCGTTTTCATCCACACTCAAGGTGACACCGCCGGCCTCGCCCTGGTCGATCACCTGGATGCCGCGCGCTCGCCAATAGGCGACGGAGGTCGGCGGTAGGCGCTCATTTTCCGGATAAGGCGGGTTGCTGGCGACGATGGCTTGCGGGTTCACCGCATCGATGAAGCGGTCGCACAGCGAGACATCGGTGCGGTTGCGGCCGGCGACGATCACGTCGGCGGAAACGTCGGTGCCGGCGTCCAGCATGCGGAGTTCGGTGCCCATGCCCGCATCGCTGGTGAGCAGGATTTTCCAGCCGCGCCAATGGAGGCGGAAAACGGCCACGCGCTCGTCGGCCAGTGCCTGGCGCAGCGCCGGATCGGGCAGGTGGAGGACTTCCAGCGAGGCATCGTCGGGAAACGGCAGCATGTCGCCCGGCTTGCCATGAAGCACCCGGATGCCTTCATGCGGTGCTTGCTCCAGCCACTCGCGGTAGGACGGGCTGCGCGCGTAGGAAACCGGCAGCCAGGCTTGGCGGATCGGCAGCAAATGCCATGCCTCCGCCCCGCCGCCGAGATGGCCGCCGTCGGGGTGACTCAGCACCACCGCGTCCGGCGCAATCGCCAGCCGCCCCAACGATGGCGCGACCAGATAGCGCAGCGACCCGCTCGATCCGCAATCGATCATTGCCGCCACGCCATTTCCATCGGTGAAACAAGCGGCTCCCGCGCCGTATTCGAGGTCGTATATCATCAGCCGCGCGCGTTTGTCGTGGCCGATGAAATGATGCCCGCCGGGCAGCGAGGCGAAGCCGCCGGCTGCCATCGCGCACAGTTCCGCCACACCCTCATTGAGGCGGTTCATCCCGTTTGAAACCGCGGGCGAAACCGTGAACAGCGCCGCGGAAAACAAGGCCGCCGCCAGCAACACAAACACCAGCGGCAAGAGCACCAGGCTGGCGAGCACCGAGACCGGCGTGACGATGCCGAAATGCAGGATCGTCAACGGCGCGGAACCGATCCCCGCCGCCAGCGAGACGGCCATGGTGCCCGCCGTCCAGCGCCGCAGCCACAGCCACGCGCGTTGCGGCCGGTTCATCATTTTGAACGGCAGATAAAGCTCCGGCTGCGCCATCCAGGCGAAGGTTTTCGTGGTCCATGCCAGCCCGATGGCGATGGCGGCCACCACGCCGTAGGACAATTGCACGCCCGGTTGGAACAGCAGATGACCGTTCCACAACATCAGGATCAGCAACACCGCGCCGAGCGAGTTGAGCAGGTCCGGCCGCCGCCGGAACGCGAAGGCCCCGAGAAACACCGCCGCCATCCACGCCGCGCGCACCGCCGGAGGACCGTTCCCGGTGATCCATGCATAGCCGAACACCAACGGCACCAACACCAGCACCGCACGCCGCCGTGGCACACCCAGCCACCCGAGCACCAGCCAGCCGATCCCGCCCACCATCGCCACATGCAGGCCGCTCACGCAAAACACATGCAGCGCACCACTGCGCCGGAACGCATCGATCAATTCCGGCTGGTCCGGCGGATGCTCGCCGATCACCACCGCCCGGATCACATGCGCGCCGCGCGAGTCCTCGGGCAGTCCGGCGGTCACCCGCTCGCGGAATCCCTGCCGGATGCGCGCGCCCAGTTCCGCAAGCGGGGGAGTTTCCACGGCGGTGTCATCGCGCATCGCCCGGAAAACCGCCGCCATCCCCTGCCGCCGCAGCCAGTCGGCGCGGTCGAACTCGCCGGGGTTCCGCGGTTCGGGCAGTGTTTTGAAGCCGCCTCGCGCGCGCACCCGGGCCCCGGCCACCGGCACCTCGCCATTTCCCTCCCACCAGACTTTCACGCCGCGCGGCTCGCCGCTGGCCAGCTTCACCGGAGCCACCCAGTAGCGCTCGCTGCCCCGCGCGTCCTCCAGCACTTTTCCCCGGGCGGGCAGGCCCTGATGCGACACGGCCAGCGATTCGAGCGGTATGCGCGCGGCATCCCTGAGCACGAAAACGGCCACGGCGAGCAAGCCGCAGGCCAGCCATAAACCGGCCCGATGCCGCGCTCCGCCCGCACATCCGAGTGCGCCGCAAGCCGCCGCCGCCAGCACCGCCAAAGCCGGATGCAGGCGCGCCGCCAGCACGCAAAGCACCGTCACCAGCGCGGCACAAAACAGCGGATGCCGCCGTGCGCAACCGTCCAGCCAAGCGCTCATCCGTGATCCGGCGATCCGCATGGCCAATGAAATCCCACAAGGGTTCAGCCGCGGTTTTCCGGGTCATCCGGCATCTCGGGCAGCTCGTGGCGGATGCTTTCCGGCGGCGGCGGCTGCACGGCGGCCACTTGCTGCTGCGCGGCGTTCCCCTCGTCGTAACCCCATTCGTGCAGGCGGGTCTTGGCATTGGCCGAGTGGCGCGTGCGCGGGAATTGCTCCACCACTTGTTGCAGGATGGCCACGGCGCTTTCCCGCTCGCCCATTTCCTGATCGTAAAGTTCCGCAAGCCGGAACAGGAAATAGGCGGCATCGTTGATTTCCCATCGCTGGCGTTCGAGCACGCCGCGGATCGTATCGATCGCCGCCTGCGGGTCTTCCAGGTTGTCCTTCTGGATCTTGGCGATTTCCACCCATGGCAGGCGGTTGAGCGGCTCCGCCTTGGCCGCTTGCTTGAAGGCCTCTATGGCCGCCACATATTCGCCCTGCGCCACCAGCACGCGGGCGTCATGCATCACGTCGCGCTCGATCATTTCCGCGCTGTCGTAAACCGCGTGCGTCACCTTGTGCGCCATCGTCGGCAGCACCACGAAGACGAACAGGATGCCCACGAAGCCCGCCGTCAGGAAGGTCAGCAGGATGCCGGTGAATGTCCGCTCACCCTCCAGGCCATCGAGCTTCGTCTTCATATCCGGCAGTTCCTTGTTCTCGAAGTCGGTTTCCTCCAGATGCGTGATCTGGCGTTCGAGCTTCTCGATCTCCTTGCCCTTGTTGGAGAACACCCACCACGCGCCCAATACGAGGAACAACAACACCAGCTTGGCGACCCATTTCATGATAGATCCATCTATCCAACGCCGGCGCGCGGGCGAAAGGAAAAAATCCGCCATCCTCTCACATCCGGCGGGCGTTGCGGCCTTCGTCGATGAGCTTCCAGAAATGCTTCGATCCCGCCAGCGCCTCGTCCTCCGCCAGCGGCATCTTCGAGCGGAACAGGAAATCCGAAAAGGTCCCCTTGTGCAGCACCCGGTGCACGATCACCAGCTCGTCCTTCACCTCGAAGTAAAACCGGTATTCCTGCGCGCGGAAGCGGTAGAGCACCAGCCCGTCGCGCTCGATCCGGCCGAAGCGCTCGCCGTTGAGTTTCTGCAGATCGTCGCGCGTCACCTTGAATTCCTCCAGCAGTTCGAGCTGCTCCAGGGTGTCGAGCGCCGAGAGCTCGGCCGCGCTGATCTCGTTGAACACAATCTGCAACACGCCCGCAGCCTAGATGCGGCCGCACCGGCGGAAAAGCGCAAAACTCCATCGACTCCCCCGCACCGCCCCGCCACTCTCCGCCGCATGGCGAAGATCGGCGAGCGGGCGACCTTGAAAATCCTGCGCGAGAAATCGTTCGGGCTCTACCTCGATGGCGGCGCGCTCGGCGAAGTCCTGCTGCCCCACCGCGAGGTCCCGCGCGACAACGTCATCGGCGGCACGCTGGACGTCTTCCTTTACACCGACTCCGAAGACCGCCCGGTCGCCACCTTGAAAAAACCGAAAGCCATGCCCGGCCAAACCGCCATGTTGAAATGCGTGGCCGTCACCGACTTCGGCGCGTTCCTCGACTGGGGGCTGCCGAAAGAACTGCTCGTTCCGTTCCGCGAGCAACGCACGCGCATGGTTCCCGGGAAATCCTATCTCGTGCATGTCCATGTGGACGAGGTCTCCGGCCGGATCGCCGCCTCGGCGCGGCTCGCACGCTTCCTCGACCGCACGCCGCACCACTTCAAGGCCGGCGAAAAAGTCGAACTCACCGTCTTTTCCCGCACCCCGCTCGGTTACAAGGCCATCGTCAACGACACCCACAGCGGACTGCTTTTCGCCGAAGGCGTCTTCCAACCGCTCCAGCCCGGCGAAAAAACCACCGGCTACATCGCTTCGGTGCGGCCCGATGGAAAACTCGACCTCTCGCTCCACCCGCCCGGCCGCGCCAAGGTCGATAACCTCGAAGACCGCATCCTCTCCGAACTCCGCGCCCGCGGCGGCTTCTGGAACATCGGCGACCACTCGAGCGCCGCCGAAATCCACTCGGAACTCGGCGTCAGCAAGCGCGTCTTCAAGCAATCCGTCGGCGCGCTTTTCAAAAAACGGTTGATCTCCATCGAGGAGCGGGGAATCCGTCTGGCGAAGTGAGCCATCCGGACATCAAGGCGAAACTGCGCGAGCTGCCCCACCAGCCCGGCGTCTACCTGATGAAGGACCGCCTCGGGTCCGTCATCTACGTCGGCAAGGCGCGCGACCTGAAACGACGCGTCTCGTCCTACTTCATGGCCTCGCGGAAAACGCGCGCCGATCTGAAAACCCGCGCGCTCATCGATTCGATCCACGATTTCGAAATCCACATCGTCCGCAACGAGGAGGAGTCACTGCTGTTGGAGGGCAAGCTGATCAAGGACTACCGCCCGCGCTACAATGTCTCGTTCCGCGACGACAAGCGCTTCCTGCTCGTCCGCATCCGGCTCGACGACCCGTGGCCGCGCTTCACCACCGTGCGCACCCGCCGCGAGGACGGCTCGACGCACTACGGCCCGTTCCCGCATTCGTCCGCCCTCCAGCACACGCTCGATTGGCTCAACCGCAGCTTCGGCCTGCGCGTCTGCCGGCCGGTCCAGCCCGGCCTCAACGACTACCGCCATTGCAATGCCGACATCATCCGCAACTGCTCCGCACCCTGCACCGGCCGCATTTCCCGCGAGGAATACATGGCGCGCGTCGAGGAAGCCTGCCGCATCCTCGAAGGCAAGGGACGGCGCGAGTTGTTGGACAACCTGAAGTCGGAGATGGAGCAGGCCGCCGCCAACCTCGAATTCGAAAAAGCCGCCACCCTGCGCGATGTCTGGCAGAACCTCGGCAAGACACTGACGCCCACCCGCCAGTTCAGCCGCGGACGCGGCCTGCCCAGCACCGTCAAGCCGCTCGAAGACCTCGCCGAACTCGGCGAGGAACTCCGTCTGGCAGGACCGCCGCGCGTCATGGAATGCTTCGACATCTCGAACGTCTCGTCCAACCACATCGTCGCCTCGATGGTCCGCTTCACCGATGGCCGGCCCGACAACCGCAACTACCGCCGCTACCGCATCAAGACCGTCGAGGGCCAGGACGACTTCGCCTCGATGGCCGAGGTGATCCGCCGCCGCTACTCGCGCATCCTCTTGGAAAACCGCGCCGCCTCGCCCGAGACGGAGTTTTCCCAGGAGTCCCCGCTCGAAGCGCTCCGCCGCCTCGCCCGCGACGGCCGCGCGAAAATCCTGCTGCCCGACCTCGTCATCGTCGATGGCGGCAAGGGCCAGCTCGGCATGGCTGTTAGAGAATTGAGGAAACTCGGCCTGCACGACTTGCCCGTCATCGGCCTCGCCAAGCAGCGCGAGGAGATTTTCCTCCCCGAAAAAAGCGAACCGATCCGCCTCCCGCACGACCGCGGCGCGCTCAAGCTCCTGCAGCGCATCCGCGACGAGGCCCACCGCTTCGCCAACGACTACAACGCCCTGCTCTACCGCCGCCGCATGCGCGAAAGCCTGTTAGACGATTGTCCCGGCATGTCCACCGCCCGCAAACAACGCCTCCTCAAAACCTTCGGCAGCGTCGCCCGCATCAAGGCCGCCACCCCCGAGGAGATCGCCCAACTCCCCGGCATCTCGAAAAAATCCGCCGAGGCCCTCCTCCAGCACCTCCTCTCGCGCGGGTGAAAATCCCGGCCCCGGCAGCGTCTGAGTTGAGGTTTCAGCCGATCTTCCCGCGCCATGGGGAAAGCATGCCAAAGCACAATGCCTTCAAGGATTGGCGAATGGGAAATCAGCAGGTCTTTATCCCGGCAGGGATTAAAGACATTAGCCGGAGGTCGAGGAGCGATAGCGACGACTACCCCCGTTAGAGTCCCAAAACATTTCTCAAAGGCATTGTGAGGAAGCATGAACTCCGCCGCTTTGTTACCCGGCTGGCGTTTGTCTCCAAGCTTGCCGCAATGGATAAATCCGCTAGAAGCACACGCATGACCGGATTGCTGGGCATTGCATTGTTTCTTGGCATCGCGTGGGCGTTTTCCAGCAAGCGGCGGGCGGTGCGGTGGCGCACGGTGGGTGTCGCGCTGGCGATCCAGGTCGGCTTGGGCGCGCTGGTGTTCGGGGTGCCGGCGGGGCGGCGGGCGCTGGATTGGTTGAGCCAGCGGGTGACCGAGGCGATCGGCGCGGGCAAGGCGGGGGTGGATTTTTTGTTCGGCCCGCTCACGGCGGAGGGCGGCGGGATCGGTTTCGTGTTCGCGCTGCAAGTGCTGCCGATGATCGTGTTTTTCTCGTCGCTGATCGCGGTGCTCTATCACCTCGGCATCATGCAGTGGGTGATCCGGTTGATCGGCGGCGGATTGAGGAAATTGTTGGGCACCAGCCGGGCGGAATCGATGTCGGCTGCGGCGAACATTTTCGTCGGCCAAACCGAGGCGCCGCTGGTGGTGAAACCTTACATCCCGAAGATGACCGCTTCCGAACTGTTTGCGGTGATGTGCGGCGGGCTGGCCAGCATCGCGGGATCGGTGCTGGCCGGCTACGCGGCGATGGGCGTGGAGATGAAATACCTGCTCGCCGCGTGCTTCATGGCCGCGCCGGGCGGCTTGCTCTATGCCAAGTTGCTGATGCCGGAAACCGAACAACCCGACGAACGGGTGCGGGCCTTCGCCGATGGCGAGGAGAAGCCCGCCAACGTGCTCGATGCCGCGGCGCTCGGCGCGTCCACCGGCCTGCGGCTGGCGCTCAATGTCGGCGCGATGCTGCTCGCGTTCATCGGTCTGATAGCCTTGCTCAACCTCCTGCTCGGCGGCGTCGGTGGATGGTTCGGCAAGGAGGATCTGAGCCTGCAATTTCTGTTAGGCTGGCTGTTCGCGCCACTCGCCTGGCTGGCGGGTATTCCCGTCGAGGAGATGCGGCAGGGCGGCAGCCTGATCGGCCAGAAGATCGTGCTCAACGAGTTCGTCGCCTATGTCGAACTCACGTCGATCCAGAATGCGATGACGGAGCGCACGCGGGCGATCTGCTC
>JBMTCD010000159.1:0-8859 GCA_049430545.1 Luteolibacter sp. | reverse complement strand
CTCAAACTCGTGCTCGGCGAACGCGCCGACAAATCGCTCATCCGCACCGGCGAGGACACCTGCACCGTCGAGGCCGTGTTCGAACTCGGCGACCCGCGCGAAATCAATGCCATCCTCGAAGACGGCGGACTCGCCTCCTGCGACGACACCCAGCTCATCGTCCGCCGCGCCATCGGCCAGTCCGCCAACCGCCAGTTTGTCAACGACTCGCCGGTCACCCTCAACCTGCTCAAGCGCATCGGCGAGCACCTCGTGGATCTCCATGGTCCGCACGACCACCAATCGCTGCTTTCCACCGAGCGCCAGCTCGCCATGCTCGACGCCTATGCCGGCGCGGAGCAGTCACACACCGCCTACCGCGCCGCCCACCGCGAATGGCGCACCAAGGCCGCCGAACTCGACGATCTCCGCCACGCCGAAAACGCCAGCGAGCAGGAAATCGAGCTGCTCCGCTATCAGATTCAGGAAATCGACGCTGCCCAGCTCAGGCCCGAGGACGAGCAGGACCTCGAGGACCGCTGGCGGCGCGCCTCCAATGCCAGCCGCCTGTTGGAAAACGCCGCCCACGCCGCCGCTGCGCTCAATGGCGACAACGGCCTCCTGGCCCAACTCGCCGACGTCCAGCGCCTCGTCCGCGAACTCGAAAAACTCGACCCCTCGATCCGCGAACGCACCGCCTCGCTGGAAAGCGCCACGCTCGAACTCGAAGACCTCGCCGGCAATCTGACCGACTACGCCGAGGAACTCGACATCGACCCCGCCGAGGCCGCCGCGTTGGAGGAACGCGTGAATCTCGTCGAATCACTGAAGCGCAAATACGGCCCGGCCATCGCCGATGTCATCGCCCGCCGCCAAACCGCCGCCGCCCGTCTCGACTCCATCGAGAACCGCGGCGAAAAACTCGACGCGCTCGAAAAGGAACTCAGCGCCAGCCGCGCCGCACTCGATGCCGCCGGCAAGACGCTCACCGCCATCCGCAAGAAGGCCGCGCCCAAACTGGCCAAGGAAATCGCCGGGCAGCTCAAGGACCTCGGTTTCAAGCAAGCCTCCTTCGAAGCGCCGCTGCACGCCCTCACAGACCCCGGCCCGCAGGGCTTCGAAGGCGTGGAATTCCAGTTCGGTCCCAATCCCGGCGAGCCGCTGCTGCCGCTGCGCCAGATCGCCTCTTCCGGTGAAATCAGCCGCGTCATGCTCGCCGTGAAATCCGCGCTCGCCGATCAAGACGACACCCCACTGATGGTCTTCGACGAAATCGACGCCAATGTCGGCGGCGAGGTCGCCCGCGCCGTCGGCCGCAAGATGGCCGCGCTCGGCACCCGCCACCAGGTCGTCGCCATCACCCACTTCCCGCAGGTCGCCGCCACCGCCTCGCTCCACTTCGTGGTCGAAAAGGAAATCGCCGGCGGCCGCACCCGCTCGCGGCTTTTCCCGGTCCATGGCGAAACCCGCATCAAGGAACTCGTCCGCATGCTCGGCGGCGGCGGCGAACAAGCCCGCGCCATGGCCGCGGCGCTGCTGGGCAATTGATTCCCATGGCCAAAAATACGAGTCCCTGAATGATTTCAGGCGGTTGTCAAAGGGCTTGAATGGCTTTCCCTGGCATGGCAGGGTGTGAGGGCGAGCAACAGTTACAGCGGGATGTCATGAATCGCGCGATCCGGCGTCCAGCCGTAGTCACGGCACGCGCCGGAAATCACCGAGAGCCACCAGCCGAAGCCCGCTTTTTTTTGAGCCGCTGCCGGGGTGCGGTGATTTCATCGGCAGCGCGATGGTGTCCACTCTGTAGCGGTCGGTCTCGAAGCGTTCCTCCAGCCGGTGGATCACTTGAGTTCCAGGTTGAGGCCGCCCCAGTAACCGATCACGTAGTCCGCGAGGTTTCCGAAGAAGATCACGGAAGCTACGCTGGACGTGCCCTTGGTCAGCGTGCGGCTGATGCGTCGGTGAACGCCACGCGGTAGTCGTTGAGCGTGTTCGGAATGAGGCCCGCATACCACAATCTCGATTCCTTTCGCTGCCACACGCTGGAAACAAACTGCCAATAAACACAGGCAATTTTTATTTTTTGGGCAGGACAAAAAAACGCAACACATTGACAACCAATGCTTGGCATTACCCATATTCCAACGTGCGCTTTTCGTTTTTTCCCCTGTTCCCGCCGTTGAAATCCGCTTGTCCGTGTTCTAGTCTCTAGCAAAACCAGAACACGCCATGGCACTCGAAAAACTGACGCAAAAGCTCCAGGAGGCGCTGCACACCGCCCAAGGCATCGCGTCGAAATCTGCCCACCCGGAACTCAAGAGCAACCACGTGCTGCTCGCACTGCTCCAGCAGGATGGTGGCATCGCCGCGCCCATCCTGCAAAAGGCCGGCGTGGACCTGCTGCGGCTGAAGGCCGCCGCCGCCGCCGCCCGCGCGCGCGAACCAAGCGTGCAGGGTGCCTCCACCCAGCCGCAGATCAGCGTCGGCCTGCGCGCCACGCTCGACGCCGCCGACCAGGCGCGCGAAAAACTCGGCGACGACTTTCTCAGCGTGGAGCATTTCCTGTTAGGGGCGCTCAAGGGCGACTCACCCGCCGGCAAGCTGCTCAAGGACGCGGGACTCGATGAGAAAAAGGCACTCGCCGCCATCAATGGCGTGCGCGGCTCGCAGAAGGTCACCGACGAGAATCCGGAGGGAAAATACCAGACTCTCGAAAAATACGGCACCGATCTGACCGCCCGCGCGCGTGAGGGGAAAATCGATCCCGTGATCGGCCGCGACCACGAGATCCGTCGCGTGCTGCAAGTGCTTTCCCGCCGCACCAAGAACAACCCGGTGCTCATCGGCGAGCCGGGCGTCGGCAAGACCGCCATCGTCGAGGGCCTTGCCCGCCGCATCGTTTCCGGCGACGTGCCGGATTCGATGAAGGACAAGACGGTCATCGCAATGGACCTCGGCGCGATGCTCGCCGGCGCCAAATACCGCGGCGAGTTCGAGGACCGCTTGAAAGCCTTCCTCAAGGAGATCACGGAGTCCGAAGGCCGGATCATTCTGTTCATCGACGAACTCCACACCATCGTCGGCGCGGGCAAGACCGAGGGCAGTCCGGACGCGGGCAACCTGCTCAAGCCCCAGCTCGCCCGCGGCGAACTCCACACCATCGGCGCGACCACCTTGGACGAATACCGCAAATACATCGAAAAGGACGCCGCGCTCGAACGCCGCTTCCAGCCGGTGATGGTCGGCGAACCGTCCGTGGAAGACACCGTCGCCATCCTGCGCGGACTCAAGGAGCGCTACGAGGTCCATCACGGCGTGCGCATCCAGGACGGCGCGCTGGTCGCCGCCGCGGCGCTTTCCGATAGATATATCTCCGATCGTTTCCTTCCGGACAAGGCGGTGGACCTCGTCGATGAGGCGGCCTCGCGGCTGAAGATCGAACTCGACTCGATGCCCACCGAGATCGACGTGCTGGAACGCCAGATCCTCCAGCTTGAGATGGAGAAAAAGGCGCTCGAAAAGGAAACCGACAAGGCCTCCGCCGCGCGTTTGGAAAAAGTGAAGGAGGAACAGGCGAACCTGCGCGAGCAATCGTCCGGCCTGATGGCCCAGTGGCGGAACGAAAAGGCGATCATCGATCAGGTCCGCGCCGCGCAGGAGAAAATCGAAACGCTGAAAGGCGAGTCCGAGCGCGCCCAGCGCATCGGCGACCTGACGCGCGCCTCACAAATCACTTACGGCGACCTGCCGGAGGCGAACAAGGCGCTCGAAGTCGCCAATCAACAGCTCGCCGTGCTCCAGAAAGACGGCGCCATGCTCAAGGAGGAGGTCACCGAGGAGGATATCGCCCGCGTCGTTTCTTCGTGGACCGGCATCCCCGTGAGCCGCCTCCAGGAAGGCGAGAAGGAAAAACTCGTGCACATGGAGCAACGGCTTGGCGAACGCGTGGTCGGCCAGAAGAAGGCGATCACTGCGGTTTCCAATGCAGTCAGAAGAGCGCGCGCCGGCCTGCAGGACGAGAACCGGCCGATCGGCTCGTTCCTCTTCCTCGGCCCCACCGGCGTCGGAAAAACGGAGTTATCGAAAGCGCTCGCCGAATTTCTCTTCGATGACGAAGGCGCGATGGTCCGCATCGACATGTCCGAATACATGGAAAAACACAGCGTCGCGCGCCTGATCGGTGCGCCGCCCGGATACGTCGGCTACGAGGAAGGCGGCCAGCTGTCAGAAACCGTGCGCCGCAAGCCGTATTGCGTCGTCCTTTTCGACGAGATCGAAAAAGCCCACCACGATGTCTTCAATGTGCTGCTGCAAGTGCTCGACGACGGCCGCATCACCGACGGCCAGGGCCGCACGGTGGATTTCCGCAACACGGTGATTATATTGACTTCCAACATCGGCTCGCAGTTCATCCTCGGCGAGGACAACGCCGAACAGCGCGAGGCCAAGGTGACCGACGCCCTGCGCGCGCACTTCCGCCCCGAGTTCCTCAACCGCATCGACGAGATCATCATCTTCGATCGCCTCCGGCGCGAGGAAATCACCACCATCGTCGATCTCCAGCTCGACCGCGTCCGCAAGCGCCTCGCCAGGCAGGGCCTCGCGCTCGCCCTGTCGGAAAAGGCCAAGGAGTTCATCGGCAACCAAGGCTACGATCCAGTCTATGGCGCGCGTCCGCTCAAACGCGCCATCCAGCATCTTCTGCTGGACCCGCTTTCGCTCGACGTGCTCGACGGCAGGTTTGTGGACGGCGATGTCATCACTGCTGACGTCCAAGACGGAAGGGTAATGTTCAGCAAATGAGCCCACCTGCGAATCATCCAAACCTCACATAGCCTTCAAGAGCCTTGGCGAGGTGCTAGGCGACTCCCACGTAGTCTACCACATAGCCGCAGCGTTTGTTGCCAAAGGTGCGGTTGACGCGCGCGATTGCCTGGAGGAGGTCGTGCGCGACGATCTTCCTGTCCAAATACAGCACTTGCTCAACCGGGGCGTCGAAGCCGGTGAGCAGCATGTTCATTACCACCAGCATCGACAGTGGATCGGTCTTCTAGGTGCTGGCTTCACCCCAGCGGCGCTTAAAGCGTTCGACAATCGCCTCCTGCTTGGTCTTGTCCGACCAATCGCGCCACGACTCCGGATCGTTGTGATTTCCGGAGAAGGCCGCCGCGAATTCCATGGCCTTCAATCGTGGAAGCTGCGGGTGGATTCCCACCAGGAAGGCCGATTCGGGCTCCAGCTTTTCCCGATCTTCCTCGGACAATGTGAAGATCTCCGGCGGCAGAGCTTCGAGCGCGGCGACCAATTCATCACGGGCCTGCGCCAGTTTCTCCAGATAGATCATCACCGCCTTGCGGCTGGTCGCGACCACCTGAGCCTTGTAGTCTTCCGGCAATACAACCGACGCATAGTGCCGGATCATGTCGCGCGCCTTGCGCTCGATTAGCAACGGGGCCTCCATCACGTCTCCGTCCGTGGCATACTTGGCCTTGATGATCGCGAGCTCCTTTTCCGTGTAGTCGCGGAAAAGATCCAGAAACACCTTATCGAGCTGATCCGCCTGTTCCACGAGACCGTCCGCCGTCCGGCCTTCGTAGAGGATCGGCACGGTGGCACCGTCGAGCTCGGTATCGCGCAGCAGGTAACGGTCGAGGTATTCGCCAAAGATTTCGCGGGTTTCCCGTTTGTCTTTGCCAAGAATGGGTGTGCCTGTGAAACCAATGCCCGCCGCGTTTGGCAGCGCCTTGAGAAGGTTGCGGCGGAGCGTCCGGGTGTGCCCGCGATGCGCTTCATCGGCTAGGATGAGAATTTCTTCCGATTCATTGAGAACGGGAAAATCGGCAACCTTGAGACTTTCCGAGAACGTCACTTCCTTCTCGGTCACCGTGCTGTCTTTGCCCGGCTTCTTCTCCTTGCGAACGATGGTCATTTCCACGGACTCATCATCGGACTTGCCCTCGTGGTATTGATATTTCTGGAGCATGGCCAGCACGATGTCCGGCGTGGTTTCCGAGAGCAGCCGGTGGGCGAGTTCGGTGGGTGATTCACGGCCTTGAAGATCCGCCTCGGTCGGACGCACGGCTTCGCCGCTGAGTTGCGCGGTTTCTCCGATCTGCTTTTGCAGGTCGGTGCGGTCGGTCACCACCACAATCTTGAATCGCTTCAACTCGGCGATCATCCGCATTTTTCGAATCAGAAACACCATGGTCAGGCTTTTGCCCGATCCTTGAGTGTGCCAAATCAGGCCGCCGCGCTCGTCGCGTTCCGCTCCCCTTTTGCGACTCCTTCCTTTCAGCAAGCGTTCGATGGCGCGGTGCACCGCGCGGAACTGCTGGTAGCGTGCCACCACCTTGCGGGTCCGCCCGGCCACCTGCTGGAAGAGGATGAAGTTGCGGATGAGATCGAGCAGATGCTCGGGCCGCAGCATGCCAGCTACCAGCACCTGCTGGCTGTGCAGCGACTTTGAAGCAAACTCCGGCTTGTCCTTGCCCTCGCGGAAAAACAGCGGCGTGCCGGGGCGGTCGCCCTGTTCCGGGCCGATGACACTGAGTTGACGTGCCGCTTCGTTCAACGAATCCGGAAGGGTGATGACTCCGGTTTCCTCGGCCACCGTGCCGAGCGGTACTGGACTGGTGTCCGTCCATTCGAGATACACTTCCGGCGGGGCGCCCACCGTGCCCACCCGCGACTCGAAGAAGTCGGTCGCGATCATCAACTGGTTGGTGTGAAATAGTCGCTCAACGCCCTCGTTCTCGGTGTAGAGCGTGGGAAACAGCTCTTTACGTTGGTTCGAGTAGCGCAGGAGTTGGTCGATGGCTTGATGGATTGGCGTCTCAATGCCCGGGCTCTTGCATTCCACCACCACCAGCGGCAGGCCGTTCACGAAAAGCACGATGTCGGGGATGATGTGCCCGCGCCCGCTACCGAGTTCGACCTTGAACTGGTTGATGGCCAGAAAATCGTTGTTCCGCCAGTCGGTGAAACCGATGTAGCGCACCGGTTGCGGGCGGCCATGATTCCAGTCTGGCAGACCATCCACCACCGTGCCTTTCAAGAGCAATTCGGTGACCTGCTGATTTGCCTCCATCAGACTGTGCCCGGCCACCTGTTCCAGATCCTTGATCGCCTTGTCGATGCGTTCGTCATCCATCCAAGGCTTGCCATCGCGCAGGTTCAGCTTGAGGATGGAATCACGCAGCCTGCCCTTCAGGAACACCTCGCGGAAATTCGCCCGTTCGGTGAACTCCGCAACCTGAGTGTCACCTTCGATCCATTGCCAACCCAAGCCCTGCAATTGTTCGCACAGCGGCCGTTCGACCAGATCGTATTCCCATGGGATGGCACTCATGACGATGCTTTCAGCGAGGGTGGGCAAATGACCGGAATCAGGCGTCGCCGGTTGCGGCGGTAGTGGAGGAAATCCGAGTCGGTCGTCATCACCCGGCAGCGCGGGGCAAGCTCCGACATGCGCACCAGACAGGCGTCGGCCAGCGACATCGGGACATCGACGTAGGACTGCTCCAGCACGATCAATGCGCCGATTTCCGGCCCCGCACGAAAGGACACTTCCAGAACGCCCCGCCGGACCAATTCAAGAACGACCATGGGATCGCCGCCGAGCCGCCGGACAATGTGCTGCGCCTCGGACAACACCGCCTCGCAGGTGAGGAAGGGCGGTTTGAGCCGCGCCCACTCGTTCTTCGCCCAACCGTGATGCTGGTCGCGGGCGATCAATAAAGCCACGATCGGGCCGGTATCAATGAGAACGACTTCTTCCACGCTTGTGATCCTTTTCAAGGGCTTCGACCAGATATTCCTTGTTGGTCGAGGAATCCGCCGGTCCGTAGAAAATCCCCACCAGATCCGCCACCAGATCGAGGCAGGACGGACCATCATCCTTCTTCCGACTCTCGGCCAGCGTGCGCTCCAGGCTCTCGCGGATGACCTCCGACTTCGGCACCCCGCGCCGCCGGGCCTCATGCTCCAGCGAACGGGAGAGCTGGTCGGGGAGTTTGACCGTTACGGTGTGCATGACGCCAAGGTAATACCCGATTGCACGAAAGCAATACGGAAATGACTCCACGGGAAACCAATGGCAGACTTGGGATTCAAATGTTGCCGTCGGCTTGCAGCACCGGCAGGCCAGTCATTTGGTCGCTGGCCTGATCGAAATCGATTGGCGGTCGGGGCTGGTTCTCCGGCATCGGACTCAGCCCTTTGAGCATCTTGTCCAAGGTGTCGATCCGCGAGTTGATCGAACGACGCTCGATCAATTTCTCCTCTGGCGTGTCCTCCAGCATGCGCCGCAACACGGCGCGTTCGCGGAAGAGCGAGTTGATTTCGGCGGGGTTCATGGGGATGCCGTGGAACGAGGGCGCAGGATCACTGATCGAAACCGGTTGGCATCGGGATCGTCAAAGAACTCGATGTGAGGGTAAGCCTTCAAGGCGCGGGGAATACCCGTTCCAATTCCCCGATAGGGAAGCTGCTTTGCCGCCATGCTCTGTAGAATCGGATTTCGGGGAATTGAGTTTCCCGACTTCGCCTGTTCGACGCTGAGCTTGTTGGGCACGGCATCCACCCAGCCGTCGAGCACGCCGCGGAAGCCGTTTTCCATGAGAGTCTTGAAGTCCGGGATGGTATCCGTCCATCAGGTGGCGATGACGCCCGCAAGCTTGAAGTGATCGAGCGCGCCAAGCGGTTCGAGCGCGGTGGTGAAGGTGGCGAGGAAGTCGGCGCGCACGGCATTGAGGTCGCGGCGGCTGGGCAGCTTGGCGAGGCGGGCGGAGTGGGCGGTCCACGATTCGTCGAAGGTGACGAGCACGCAGAGGGCCTTGCTGGTGACACTGGAATCGTTTTCCACCTGCGGGCGGATCGCGG
>JBMTCD010000158.1:0-8898 GCA_049430545.1 Luteolibacter sp. | reverse complement strand
GCGATGATGAAAGCGCCTGATGCCGGACAAAATGGGATGGATAAAATGAACAGGACAAGAGTCGTTCATGCGCTCGCCAGTGTGCTGCTGGCATGCTGCATGCTCATGCAGCATGCGACGGCCGAAGAAACGAAACCGAAGGTCTTCAAGGGCCCTGTGAGGGTTTTTGTGATGGCGGGACAGTCGAACATTGGAGGCTATGCGGGAAATCCGCTGCTCGAGTATCAGGCCAACGCCCCGGAGACGAAGGCATTCTTTGCTCACCTGCGCGAAGGCGACAAGTGGGTGGTCCGCGACGACGTCTTCGTCAAGTTCGGGGATCGGATGGGTCCATTGACGATTGGCTATGGTGCTCCGGGTTACACGGGGATCGAGTATGAGTTCGGTTGCGTCATGGGGCAACACCTTGAAGAGCCGGTGTTGATCATCAAGGTCTGGGGCGGCGCACTGTACAAGGAGTTCCGTCCGCCCTCGGCACCGCTGTCGAAGGAACAGCTAGAAGCACATGCTTCGGATCAAGCGAAGCGCTCCCGGACCGAGAACAAGCAGGAGCAGGCCAAGTATTCCTTGCCGGCAGATGCTGTGATCAAAGAGTATGGCGCATCCTATCGCGACATACTCACCGAGGTTGCGAATGTGTTCGAGCATCGCGACGCCCTGTTCCCGCAGCTCAACGGCATGCCGATGCAGATCGCCGGTTTTGTCTGGTTTCAGGGGTTCAGCGATCAGCATCCCGACAGGGCGGCGGAATATGAAAGGAATCTGGCCTGTTTGATCCGGGATTTGCGCAAGGATCTCAAGGCGCCAGCGATGCCTTTTGTCATCCCCATGATCGGATTCAACGGCTCGAAGGAACCGACAGGCGGTTGCTTGACGGTGCAGAATGCCCAGTGGGCGATGAATGCCGTGCCTGAGTTCGAGGGCAACGTCAAGGCGTTCCGCACCGACGTGTTCGTCGACAAAGCGGCCGAAGCGCTCTTTCCGAAATGGCGGGAGAATCTCGAGGAGTGGAGGAAGATCGGTTCTCACTGGGCCTGTCACTATTACGGCAGCGCCATCTGGCACACGAAGATCGGTCGAGCGGCAGGCGAATCGATGATCGAGCTGTTGCGTGCCGCGTCACCCACGAAATGAATGGAGGAGATCACCCGTTCCCGTGGGAATCTGGCTCTTGTCAGGCTCAGATTTGCAATTCGGCTCTTATCGAATCTTGTATAATTCAAGAAATATCAAAAATGAAAAAGGTCAACGTGCCCGACTGCTCTGGGGCAGGAAGGGAATATCGGCGGTTGATCGAGTTCCGCCCGCCGAGCGCGGGGCCGTATCAGTTGAATGAAACCATCAGCAGGAAAGCGGGAGAGCGAAAAGAACCCTGAGCATCCACAACCCAACCAAACCATCGATGACGCGAAATCTGTCAATCCCCGCCGCAGCCCTCACAGCCTGTTGCGGCCTTTCCGCTGCCACGGCCTTCGAGTTGGCCGCGGATCCCGCGCCTCCGTCGTCCCCCTTCGTGTTGTGGTTCGATGCCCCCGCGCCGCGCATGGACAAACCGCGCGTTCCGGTGCAGGCGGATGGCACCGACACCCCGCTCGCCCGCGAAGCCCGGCATTTCGACTTCCATCATTCCCTGCCGCTCGGCAACGGCCGCGTCGGTGCCATGGACTTCGGCGGCGTCGAACTGCTGCGCGTCGCGCTCAACGAGTCCGGCGTGTGGTCGGGCGGCAAATACAATCCCAACCAGCCCGATGCCCATGATTACCTGCCGGAAATCCGCCGGCTGATCTTCGAAGACCGCGTCGAGGACGCCTTCGCGCTGGTGGAACAACATTTCGTCTGGGCCAAGGGCACCAAGCGCTTCGAGCCCACCCAATTCGGTTGCTACCAGACGCTCGGCGACCTGCTGGTTTCCTTTCCGAAGCGCGATGCCGCCGTCACCGGATACCGCCGCGAACTGGACCTGATGGATGGCGTGGCCCGCACAAGGTTCCAACGCGAAGGCGTCACGCACGCGCGCCGCCTCGCCGTTTCCAAACCCTCCGAAGTCGTCGCGCTGGTTCTCGAAAACGACAAGCCCGGCACCCTGGAGTTTTTCGCCACGCTCGCGCGCCCGGCGCAGGCCTCGCTGCGCGCCACCGATCACGGGCTGCAACTCGAAGGACAACTCACCTTCGACATGCCCGGCGGCCAAGGCACCCGCTTCGCCGCCTTGCTTGATGTCATCGCCCAAGGCGGCACGGTCGAGCGCGGTGCGGACGGCATCCGGGTCACCGGCGCGGACCGCGCACTGTTGCTGGTTTCCTGCGGCTCCAGCCTCGGCGATCCCGAAAACTGGCAAAACTCCCTGGTTTCACGGCTCACAAAGGCGAAGGCGAAATCCGGCAACGACCTGATCTCGGAGGCCTCCGCCGACCACCGCGCGCTCATGGAGCGCTGCACGCTGGAGCTTCCTCCATCGGAAACCTCGCGCCTGCCGCTGCCGCAACGCGTCAGGCAGGCGCCCACCACTCCGGACCCCGCGCTCGACGCACTTTATTTCCAATTCGGACGGCACCTGCTCATCTCCTCGTCGCGCGCCGACTCGCTGCTGCCCGCCAACCTGCAGGGCATCTGGGCCGAGGAAATCAAGACCCCGTGGAATGGCGACTTCCACAGCAACATCAACCTGCAGATGAACTACTGGGCCGCCTGCCCGACCAACCTTGCCGAGTGCCATCTGCCGCTCATGCGCCTCATCCAAACCACCGCCCGTGCGGGCCAGACCACCGCCAGCTCCTATTACAACGCACCGGGATGGACCTGCCACCACACCCAGAATCCGTGGGGATACAGCGCACCCTCGAATGCCTCGGCCGGCTCCGGCTCGACCTGCGGTGCCTGGCTCTGCTGGCACATCTGGCAACACTACCAGTTCACCGGAGACGAGGCGTTCCTCCGCGAAAACCTGCCCGTTCTCATCGGAGCGGCGGAGTTTTTCCTCGCCACCCTCGTCGATGACCCGCGCACCGGACACCTCGTCACCTCGCCCTCCAATTCACCGGAAAACCACTACAGCCTGCCTCACCCGCAGACCGGCAAGCAGCAGAAAACCTCACTCACCTACGGCGCCACCTACGACATGCAGATCCTCCGCGGCCTGTTTGCCGACACCGCCGCCGCACTGCGCGCCACCGGCGGCGACGAGGCTCTCGCGAAGCGGCTCGATGATGCCCGTGCCCGACTCGCGCCCACACGCCTGGGCTCCGACGGCCGCGTCCTCGAATGGATCCGCGAATTCAAGGAGGTCCAACCCCAACACCGCCACGTCTCGCACCTGTGGGGGCTGCATCCGGGAAATGAAATCCACCCCGGCACGCCCGAGCTGTTCCAAGGCGCGCGCGCCACTCTCGAAACGCGCGGCGACGCCTCCACCGGTTGGTCGATGGCATGGAAATCCTGCTTCTGGGCGCGCCTCGGCGACGGCCCGCGCTCGCACAAACTCTATCGCATGCTCATCGAGCGTGGAGCGCCCAACCTGTTCTGCCTGCACCCGCCGTTCCAGATCGACGGCAACTTCGGCGGCACCGCCGCCGTCGCGGAAATGCTGCTCCAATGCCAAAGCACCGATGCCAGGGGACAGCGCGTCCTCCAGCTGCTGCCGGCCCTGCCAGCCGCATGGCCCGAAGGCCGCGTGAGCGGACTGCGCACCCGCGGCGGACATCGGATCAACCTGGCGTGGAAACAAGACCGGCCAACCCAGCTCGAAATCACCGGCGGCCGCGACGAAACCGTCACCCTGCGCCACGGCGCCACCACGCGCGACCTCCAACTGACATATGGCAAGACCGTCCAGGTGGAATTGGGTGGCTAAAACATGCCACGCCCCGGGTGAACGGCCGCGCCGCCAACGCATGCGCCGCCCGGGCGGATTTCCCTGCCCGATGTCCATTGGCCGGCACGGAGAAATATCTGCCCCTGAATCGTGCCGCAACGGCGATTCGCATGACCGGCTGTGCGGCGATGCGCCTTGCCAGCGCAGGGCCGCTGGTCTCGAATCGCCCCGCCTTGAACCGACCGACGTCACATGTCCTGTCTGCCTCCTGTCAATTTCTAACAGCCATGGCGATGGCGCAATCCGCGGATTTGCTGCCTGAAATGGTGGTGTTGGCTGAACGGCTTGGCGGCAGCGGGCCCGCCGCCACATGGGAGCGAGAGTCGATCCGCGAAGCCGCGCCGCGGACCATCGACGAGATGTTGGCGCGCGAGCCGTCGTTTTCTCTCTACCGGCGGCAGTCGGCGATGTTCGGAAATCCCACCTCTGCCGGCGTGAGCCTGCGCAACACGGGTGCGAGCGCCGCCTCGCGCACGCTCGTGCTGCTCGACGGCGTGCCGCAGAACGATCCCTTCGGCGGCTGGGTGTATTGGGCGCGCTACGATGCCGCGGCGCTCGAATCGATCCGCATCACGCCTGCCGCCCGCGCGGTGGTGTGGGGCAGCCAGAGCCCCGCCGGGGTGATCCAGATGAATCGTCGGCCGGTGTTTGAAAATCTTCACGCCATCAAAGCGGGTGCGGGCGGGCAGGGGACTCATGCCGGATCGATGGTGCATCAGATCGCCGATGACGATGGCGGGAAATCGTTTTCCTTTTCCGCCTTCGGGCTGCGTTCGAGCGGGTTCCATGCGCTCGATTCCTCGCAGCGCGGGCCGATCGACCGCAAGCTGGACATCGATCTGTGGGGTGCGGAGACCGGTTTCGCCTGGCAGGCCGCGCCCGGAGTGACATTCGAGCCGCGCGTGTCGTGCTATGCCGAGGAACGCGGCAACGGCACGCCGCTGGCGCGCAACTCGACCGACGCGCTGGATCTCTCGCTGCGTCTCACAGCGGAACATCCGGGCTTGTCCTGGCAACTTGCCGGCTGGCACCAGAGGCGGGAGTTTAGTTCGGTGTTTTCCTCGGTGAACACGGCCCGCACCGCAGAGACACTCGCGCTCGATCAATATGATGTTCCCGGCCGCGGCACCGGCGGATCGCTCGTTTTCCAGTGGGATGATGGCGACCGATGGAATTTCATGGCCGGTGCGGACACCCGCTTCATCTCGGGAGAAACCCATGAAACCGTCGGCACCTTCCGGGATCGCGAAGCCGGCGGGAAACAGGACTTTGCCGGCATTTTCGGCTCTGCGGAATTCCAAGCGGACTCATCGACCACTCTGAACATGGCCGCGCGACTCGATGTCTGGCGCTTGCGCGAAGGACGCCGCATCGAGACCTCCCTGGCCAACGGACAAGTCCTGACTGCCGACGAGCAGCCCGGCCGCGACGGCATCGAGCCGTCCGCTTCGCTGGAAATCCGCCGTCGGCTCGGTCAAGACGTGGAGGCATGGTTCGCGGCGGGCAGCGGCTTCCGGGTGCCGACGCTCAACGAGCTGCACCGCCCGTTCCGCGTGCGAAACGATATTGTCGAGGCCAATCCCGCGCTTGATCCCGAGCGGTTTGTCAATCTGGAGGCCGGGATCCATTGGCAGCCTGCGGAAAGCCTGGGCATCGGCCTGGAGTTTTTCCACCACTGGATCCGCGACGCCATCGCCAACGTGCCCGTCACCGACCCGGCGGAAATTTCCGCCATCGCCGGCACCCTGCCAGCGGGCGGCAGTCTGGCCCAGCGGCGGAATGTGGAGGAAGCGCGCGTGACGGGGGTGGAAGCGCGCGTCGAATGGCGGCCGGCCGAAGATATCACATTCGATCTAACAGGCGTGTGGGCGGAAAGCCGTTTCAGCGAGTCACGCACGCAGCCGCTTCTGGAAGGCAAGCCGTTCCCGCAGGCACCGGACTTGCGGCTGGGCTCGGGCGGGGAATGGCGGGTCCGCGAGGATCTGTCTCTTTTCGCCGGTCTGGAATACGGCGCGGCGCAATACGACGATGCCCTCGCCGCCCGCCGTATCCGGGATTACGCGGCCATGCGGATCGGCGCGCGGTGGAGGATCGGCCGTGGCATCTATCAGGTCCGGGTCGAGAACCTGCTCGACGGGGAGATCCAAACCGGTCTCGCCACCAACGGGCTGCGCACCTATGGTGCGCCGCGCTCGCTGTGGCTGGGCGCGGAGTGGGGGTTTTGAGACGCCGGCCGCGCCTGATGACCGCATGCAGGCGGCGGGCATCAGGCTGAAAATCCGCATCGCATCGTGGCGTATGCAGGCCATGGGTTTGAACCTGGTGAGCCGTATCTGTTCCGTCACCTTCGCCGGGCTGCTGCCGGCCATTTTGATTCCGGGAGTGCGTGGCGAATCCGTCCATCCCCGGCTCTGGCTCACCCGCGATGCGGAAATAGCGGTGCGTGATTCGATCCGCAGGGATCCGCTCGCCGCGAGATATCACGATGCGCTGATGGCGGAGGCACGCGGGGTGCTAGCCGCGCGCACCTGCCGGTATGAGATTCCCGACGGCCGGCGGTTGCTCCGCGAATCGCGGCTCGCGCTGCACAACATCATGCACGCCGGTTGGGCCTGGCGCTTGAGCGGCGGGGAAGACTTCAAGGCACGTGTGGTCGCGGAACTCGAGGCCGCCTGCGCGCTCAAGGATTGGAACCCATCCCACTTTCTCGACACCGCGGAAATGGCCACTGCGGTGGCCACCGGCTACGATTGGCTGCATGCGGAACTCACTCCGGAGCAGCGCGCGATGTGCGAAAAGGCGGTGTTGGAAAAAGCGCTCCTTCCCGCCCGCGAGGCGATCTCGCGCAAGTCCTTCTGGACGCGGCCGGTCAGCAATTGGTCACAGGTTTGCGGTGCGGGCATCGCGTTGGCCGCCTCCGTGGTCCCGGCCGGCGAGCCTGCCATGCGCGCGGAGCTGGTCGCGCACTGCCTGGAACTGGTGGATGGCTGCGACAGTTTCTATCAGCCGGATGGCATATATCCCGAGGGCCCCGGCTACTGGCACTACGGCACCAACTACCACGTCATGCTCCTGGCGGCCCGGCAAGCGCTCGGCCATGGTCCGGGGAAAAGCGAGCCGGCGCTGCGCTCCACCGGCCGCGCGATGATCCATCTCACGGGGCCCACAGGGCAGGTTTTCAACTTCGCCGACGGCAGGGCCGCAGCGGGTGGCATTTCGCCGGCCCAATGCTGGCTTGCATCGAGGTTCGGCGACCCGCTTCAAGTGCGTCATGTGAGAGAGGGGCTCGAACGCGCTCTCGGAGCAATCGACGGCCGTGTGGCCCGCGGAAACTCGCCGCTCGGGCTGATCTGGCTGCCGCCCGCGGATGACGGAAATGGCGTGCCGCCGGTATCCGCGGTGTTCCGCGGTTCCCAGCCTGTGGCCGTCTTCCGCAGCGGTTGGAGCGACTGCGATGCCTGGCTGGCCGTCAAGGGCGGCAACCCGGCGGAAAGCCACGGGCAGATGGACGCGGGATCGTTCGTGTTCGACGCCCACGGCACCCGCTGGTTCCACGACATGGGTGCCGACAATTACAACCTGCCGGGTTATTTCGGCGGCAAGCGCTGGAGCTACTACCGGCTGCAGAACCGCGCGCACAATACACTCGAAATCGCCGGCATGCTCCAGGACGAGGCCGCGACTCCCTGCCCGCTGGTCGATTCCGCCACCACGGGCAAGGTGCATCACGCCGCCTTCGACCTGACACCTGCCTACCAGAAATCGGCGGAGCGCGTGCTGCGCCGCGTGCGCTTCCATCCGGAAACAGGCCGGGCTCAAATCAGTGACGAGGTCCATGCACCGAAGGGGCCTGTCGTCTGGCGCGCCTTCACCGACGCGGAGATCGAACTGCGTGGAACGGAGGCGGTCCTCACAAAAAAAGCAGGGAAAATCCTTCTGCGCTCCAACGGTCAAAACTGGCGCGTGGCCCCCGCCACGCCTCCCGGTGCGGACGAAAACCAGAACGAAGGCTTCCGCGCGCTGACACTCGAGTTTCCGGCCGCGGAAAGCGTCTCCATCGAGGTCGAGATCCAGCCCTGAATGGCAGGCGCCACCAGCTGGCCTGATGAATTTTGCGGCTCACGGCCACCAGATCCACAAGGCCACGGCACCGGCGGCGGTGGCACCGAAGGCGGCGAGCAGCGGCCGCAGCATCGATGGGTGCGCCAGCAGCGCCGCCATGCCGGCCTTGAATGCCATGTTCGCCAGGCCGCCCAGCAGGATGAGCCGCCAGCCACGGCCGGTATCGAGATGGCCCATGGCGACGAGATCCGAGGTGGAAAGCGTGATCGCGTCCATGTCGGTGAGTCCGGAAACGGCGGCGACCATGTAGAGCCCGGTGTCGCCGAGATGTTCCTTGGCGCAGGCCACGCCGAGCAGCACCAGCACGTAGAGCAGGGCGAACACCACCGCCGCCTTGAATTCCGAGGGAACCTCCTCGCCCGTCATGTCCACCTGGCGGATCTTCACGAAACGCGCCATCAGCCATGAAACGACCAGCGACCAGCCAAACAGAATCGCGAACGGCGCGAGCATCGGCCGGCCCGAGGTGCCGGCGGCGAGCAGGATTTCCGCCATCACCCGGACGAAGACGGTGGCGCTGGCGATCATGGTGATCAATGCGCAGGTGGCCGCGGTTTCCGGGGCCAAGCGGCTGCGGCGGGCCATGCCGGCGGTGGTGGCGGTGCTGGAAATCATGCCGCCGAGCACGCCGGAGATCACCGCGCCCTTGCCACTGCCGATGAATTTCGAAGCCAGACAGGCCGCGAGGCTGATGCCCACGATCAGGGTGACGAGCAGCCAGATCTTGAAGGGATTGATCGCTCCCAGGTAGCCCATGTCGCGGTTTGGCAGCAGCGGCAGGATCACCAGGCCGAGCAGCACCAGCCGCGAGATTTCGCGCAACTCGCCCTCGCCGAAACGCCGCACCCAGCCGTGGAGCTTCGATTTCCCCGGCAACAGAACCCGCATGATGCCCGCGCAGCCCG
>JBMTCD010000157.1:0-8898 GCA_049430545.1 Luteolibacter sp. | reverse complement strand
TGCGCACCGATCAAATCACGATGCATCTGGTGCAGGCGGGCGGCGGCTTTGGCCTCGCCGCGCAGCGGGGGGAGGCAGACGATGCCGTCCTCGTCGGCGAAGCTCTCCAAGCCGTCCGGGCCGAGCGCCGGGCAATCGGGGAAACTGCTGCCGGTCTGGCGCGGCCAGCGGTAGCCGAGGAGTCGCGCGACGGCGACCTGCAGAGTAGCCAGACCGTCCCGGTCTGGTTCCATTCTTCCGCTCCCAGACCGGGACGGTCTGGCTACTTTCCCGTCAAACAGCCATTGCGTCGGGTCGCTGGAAAACGGCTTCGGCAAACCGTGCGGATATTTCTCCGCCGCCACCTTCTGCCAGTGCGCAAAGTCGAAGGGGACTTTGACTAGCGTGGCGTTGGTGACGGCAAGCTTCTGGTCAATATTCCGAACTTCTTTCTCATATTCTGGTGAAGAACAAAAAGCCCAGAGCGCGGGGAAAACCTCATCTTTCAGCGGGTAGATGACATTCACGTTTCCGTCAAACTTCTCACCGAAATACAGATAGGCTTTCAGATTCGCCATCTGGTTGATACCAACACCGCGATGCCCCCAAGCGCGGTTTCCTGATTCGTGCATGTCGTGCAGCTTGTCGCGTGTTTCCGCCGCGTATTCGTGAAGTTGGCCGCGCCCTTTCTCCCATCTTAACGCCTCAGTAATCCCATCAGCAGGGTTGCTGGAACTCGACGTGTTGCGAAGAGCTTCCCAAGTGTTGACAAAGTCTGTGACTTCCCAGAATGAGACGACAAACCGACCTCTATCTCCGGTCCTGACACCTTGGTAGCACTCAACAAAAGTGTTCAGAAGTGGAGCGGAGGACTGGCTTTCCACGAAGACCAATCGTGCATCAGGATTCTTCAATTGGTTGGCTTGTCCGACCTGGACTGGGGTTTGCTCTCGCAGAAGCAGACTTTTCGCTTCCGGCGTAGTTTCAACAGCGGCATCTAGTCCTGAAATTCGATGCTCTTTTGCGGATGTCCGCCGAGTTAGCGAAAGTAGGCAGATGTTGAAATCCCACATTGGAGTTTGGAACGCCTTCGGACCGAGTCGGCCAACGATATCCCAAGTCACCAGGCCAAGCAGTTTCTCACGTAACCGCTTGTATGAGCCGAGGAACATCCAGTTCTGCGGAGTGACTAAAGCGGTGCTACCGGAGGTGGAGCAAAACTCCACACACCGGTCCACAAAACAGGTAGCGAGGTCAGACTTAGCTTCGGGATAAACACGTTCGCAGTAGTCCATCAAGACATCGTCCTGCTTGGGTCGTCCGAGGTAAGGCACATTGGTGGCGACGAGAGTGAACTGGCCGGCGAGAATTTCCGCCGCCTTGGCCAAGCCGTGCGCGGTCACTACCATTTCATGCCCGCTGTCGTCCTGGGTCTCCTGCTTCAGCGCCTTTTCCAAGAGCGGTTGGAGTTCATGGAACGCGGCCTCCAGCAAATCGCCCTCGCCGGCGCGCGGGTTGATGAGGCTGCCCAGAACTGGCGCGTTTTGGAACAATCGGTAAAGCCGCTCCATGCCGCGGCGGAGCTTGTCGTTGTCGCCGGCCATGGCCAGCCAGTCTTTCTCCGGGGTGTTCGGCGCGAGGCCGGAGCAGGCCAGGTTCATCGGCGGCAGCTTGCAGTGGCCCACCCGCCGCCACGCGGCCAGCGCCAGGTTGAACGCGGCGATCTGGGTGCAGCGCGGGTCGATTTCGAGGCCGAAGAGGTTGTCGCGGATGACGGCGAGGACGGCAGCTGGTTCGTCGAGGTTTTCCTCGGCCATGCGCAGGGCCACCAGCCGCTCGAACATCGCCACCACGAAATGCCCGCTGCCCATGCAGGGGTCGAGGCATTTGAGGTCCGCTGCGGTTTTCGGCCAGCCGGGGAAGGTGCCGGCGGCGGGAGTCCACAAGGGAGCGTGGGCATCCTGCCCGCCTTCGGAGTCCAAGGATGCGGGCGGGACGCCCGCGCTCCCCTGCACAAAGCGGAGGTATTTCCACTCGCAACCGGGGAGGGCGCAGGCCTGGCGGAGTTCGTCTTCGCTGCGGGCGGTTTCGGCCAGCGTGGGATTCGCGGCGAGGACTTTGCCGGCGTGCCATGCGCCGAGGGTGTTGTCCAATAGGAAGTCCACCATGTAGTCCTCGGTGAAGAGCTGGGTGACGGGTGAGATTTCATCGGCCCCGATCTTGACGCCGGAGGCATTGACCTCGCCCTTGCGCTTGGTTTGCCAGAATTGATAGGTCCAGCCGAGGGAGTCGTCGGCGGTGAAGGTGGCGGGATCGAGATCGGCGAGGAGTTTTTCCAGCTTCACCCGGTCCTCACGGGCGAGCGTGACTTCGAGGGCGGGATCGTCATTGCGGAAGACTTCCGGCAGCATGCGCTGGGCATAGGAGCCGGCGAGCTGCCAGAGGTCCGCGCCTTCCTCGCGGGCGAGTTCCTCGACATCGGCCAGCGAAAGGGCGACCTGATGTGCTGGCTCCAGCAGCAGCCCGTTCTCCGCCAGGAAGCGGGCGAAGAGCATGCGGTGCCAGTGCTCGTAGCCGACGAGCTGGGCAAGATGGCCGATGGTCTGTGCGGTGGTGAAATCGTTCCGCACATCGCCGGCGGCACGCCCCCGTTCGCGCAGGCGGTTGCGCAGCGCACGGGCGTCCGCATCCATGTGCGGGAACGGCTTCGGCTGGTCCACCGCCAGCGCCTGCAAAGCCGCGGTGGCTGCCGCCTCGGCGATGTCGCGGGCTTCAACGATGGCGTCTCCAAGGTCTTTGCGGAGGTCTTTGCGGAGGGAGGGCATGGGGGTAAAAGCTGAAATGCTGAAAACTGAAATGCTGAAATTGGAGAGGGTTACCAAGACGCCGGTTTGGTGAATGTGCCTACCTTGTCAGTGAGGGTGGCGGGGAACTGTGAGGCGGCGAGTTGCGCCCACGTCAGGCTGTTCTGATAGAATGTGGCGGCATGCTGAAGGCCTGCGCTCTTGCGTGGCATGCGAGAGTCGGGGCCTGAAATTCGCTGGGGGTTGAGAACGCCGATGGGTTTACCCAACACCGTGCGAACCATCTTGATCGGAGTTACGAGGTCGGAATCTCCCGAGATCACGATGGCGACATCGTAACGATTTTGGAATCCGTCCAACAGCAAATGGGCAGCCAAGTTGACATCCGATCCCTTTTCCTCGGTTTTGAATACTTCGATGGTTTTGGGCGGCGGGTTGGCGACGGCAGCTCGCACCACACGGGTCCGGAATTCGCCAAGGATGATTTCGAAGTTTGGGATCGTTCTCAACGCCCGCCAGTAAACGCGCTGCCGGTTAGGTTGATCCGGATCTCCGGGCATCGCACTCACCTTCGCCGTGAAGAATTTTGTGTAGGCAATCCTGTTACGTGGAAAGGCTCGGGATGCGAGCGCCACCGGGTCGAGCCACCTAAGCGAAGTCCCCTTCACCGCGCTGTAGTAGAGATTGAATCCATCGATGTAGAGGGCGGTTTTCACGGCGCGCTCCTCCTTTCCACTACCCCCGAAAAAAATGCAGGGGCGGCCCCCGAAGGAGCCGCCCCGCGTCCTGCCGTCGAAACAAACAGGAGGGATGTGCCGGCACTGTTGCGGCAGAGCGCGCGGGCTGTCAAGCCGGCAAGCGTGCCGGCTTCAGAAATTTTTGAACTAAAATCGGACATCTTCACAGGATTACGGGACCGTTTTTCAAGGCGGCGACAATGGTTTCACGGGATTCGGCGAGCCATGAGTCCAGTTCCGCCTCGTCCTTGATCGTGGCGGATGGCAGGGTGACGCGCTGGGCCTTGGGTTCGAGGAGGGTGGCGGCGGCGGCGAGCAGGCTGTCCACGCGGGCCGGCAGGGCGTCGGTGCGGTCCAGCCAGTGGGGCAGCGGCGATTTCCGCAAGGCGGCCGCCAGTTCGTCCTCGGTGCTGATGGGGGCGGTTTCGTTGGCCGCGATGGGTGTGGCGACCAACAGGTCGTGCTGCTGCTCGGGGGTGAGCTTCCGCCACGCAGCCGCGCCTTCGAGCCGGGCGACCTGGGTTTCCCGGACCTTGGCGAAGGCTTCGCGGCGGGCGGTGAGTTCGGCACGGAGGCTGTCTGCCGTTTTCTTGATCAGAGGACCGCAGTGATCGGTGGCGTCGAGCAAGAGCCGGTCGGCGAGAATGGCGGCGCAGGCCTCGCGGATGGGATCGAGGCCCTCCACATCGTCGCCAAAGGCGAGCAGGGTTTCGAGTTGCTTCCAGACGGGTGTGCGCTTTCCGGCAAGATCGCCGAGGGTCCTCCAATCGCCGGCCTGCTGCTGGAGTGCGGCTTTGTGTTCGAGGATCTTGGTGAGCTGCTCGTTGCCGGAGAACTTCCGCAGGTCGTCGATGTGCGTGGTGGATGGCCGCGGTGGCAGCGGAGCCTCGCCGCCGGCGGCCTGGGCAAGTGAGATCAGGCGGTCGAGGAACCCGCCGGCTTTCGCGTTGAGGTCGTCGTCGGGCTTCACAGAGATGCCGACGGACTGGATCAGGCCCTTGAGCGCGATGCGTTCCTTCGGACCGAGAGTCACCGACTCGTTGCGGAAACTGGCTTTCGGGATGCGGTTCTGGTCGAGATGGCGCGGCTGGATGGATTCGCCGGTCTTGGCGTCCTTGGCGAGCAGGCGTCCGGCGGAGTGCAATGCGATCAGTGCGGCATCGATGGCATCCCGCGGCCAGCCGAAGGGTGGCTTTTCCAGTTCGGCGCGCACATGGCGGCCTTCCTTGCCGCTGCCGACTTCGCGTTCCACTTCCTTGCAGACCGGGTGGTCTTCGGTCGCGCCTTTCCAGCCGATGGCTTGCAGCGGGGACTCATCGCCCTTGCGGGCGCGCTCGATGGCCACGCTCCACGCCTTGTGGTCGGCCTCGGCGAAGCGCGGGAACAGGCGATTGAGAGCGTCCTCGGTGCCGTCCTGGATCTTGTCGACGAGTTCCAAGGCATGCAGCTCGGCACCGCCGCCCTTGAACGCCTTGGCGGAGGAAAGCACGTCACGGATGACCAGTTCGACATTGCGCTCGGCATCGCGCCGGCGGGTTTCCATGACATCGCGGGCTTCTTCCGATTCGCGGCTGGTGGGAACGCCCTTGAGATCCAGCACCGCTTGGGCGGCCTTCATGCGGAGGATGTTCTCGCGGAAGACCTCTTCGCGGACCTTTGGCAGGAAAACGTGAATGATCGCACTGTCGACACCGGCGGCACGCGCCGAGTTGAGCACGTCGCTTTCCACGCATTCCCAGCCATCGCGGACCCAGATGGGAATCTCCGCGCCACCGGCTGCCGGGGCCTCGATGCCGAAATGCACGAGGATCTCACGGGGCGTGAGGCTGGCCCCTTGGCGCGAACGCACGGATTTCAACGCCTTCTCGACAGCCGCCTGCAAGCGGGCCTAGCGCTCGTGGCTGACCGCGGCGGAATCCTGCCGGACTTTGGCAAGCTCGGTGCGGAACTTGTCGTCCCATTCTGCGGATTCGCGGGTCTGGAGGTTGTATTCCTCGCCGTCGAAGAGCAGCACGCCGAGTTCCACCAGATCCTTGAGCGCATCCGGCAGTTCCTTGCGGACCTTTTTGCCGTCCATCGCAAGATCCTCGACCAGCAGGTCGCCGAGCATTTCCTCGGTGGCGCGGACACCGGTGTCCACCGCACGCTCCCGCGGCAGTTTGCGGATCAGGAAGACGAGCCCGCAGGTGCGGGCCATCAGGCGGCCGCGGTCGCTGCCATCATCCAAGCGCAGGATACGGTCGCTGATTTCCCGCGAGAGCAAGCCCTGCTGCACGAGGGGCGTCTGCTGCTGAAAGAACATGAAATCACCGGGAATCGTGTGGCCAACTGGATCATCCGCAACCGCACGGAGAGCCTCATGGGTGATGCGGAGTTGGGTGCGCAGCAACGAGCTGCTGCCGCTCGGGTCCACCGCACGGAGTGCCACTTCCCAGAAGCGGCGGCGGGTGGGAAGAATCGGATAGTCCGGAATGAGGAAGTCACGGTCCTTGTTGTTCGGGCCGATGGCGCTCTTGGCCAGTTGGCGTTCGATCTCGCCGGCGCAGTCATCCAAAGTGGAATCCAGCAGGGAAACGGCCTGCGGTTTCTTGGAGAGCAGAACCTTGCGGGTGACGGTTTCCACGTCGGCATCGGAGAGCTCGACGGGAATCGTGAAGCGGTCGCGCAACCATGCGAACTGGGGGGTGTCGGTGCTGAGGGCATTCTGGCCGGCCATGACGAGCAGGACCTTGGAGTCCATCTGTTTGTTGAGCGCCTCGGCCAGCTCGGTGACATGGCGGGAGCGGTCCTTGTCGTCGCCGATGTAGTGCTGGACCTCGTCGATCACGAAGATGGTGAGCGGCAATGATCCCCCGCCCTGCGACTTCAAGACCTCCTTGGTGACGCGGATGAACTCGGAGGTGTCGATGTCCGTCTTGGCGGGAAATTGGTCGCGGAGCAACTGGCGGACTTCCTTTTCATCGCCAAGACCGGGGTCCACCGCGAGCAGCGCCTTGCGCAGGTAGGGGCTGACGTAGAGGTCGGTGAGTTCGCGGGCGAAGTCCCGGCCGGCGTCTTCCAGATGCTTGCGGACCGCATCGTAGAAGCCCTTGTTTTTCAGGTAGAGGCAGAACATCGCCTGATTGTAGGCGGCGGGCAGGCCACAGGACCGGAACATGATCCCGAGCACGGTGAGGCGGGCGCTGTCGGACGAGCCCTCAGGCATGGTGCCGCTGACGGCGAACAAGCCGCCACCGGACTTTCGACCGGCGGTGTCCAGTTCCTTGAGGTCGGCGAGGATGTTTGCTGTGAGATCGGGGGCGAGCGAACGGGCGGTGGCACCGTCGGGGAACGCGGTGTTGACCCACAGATGGCAGAGCATCTTGAGCAGGTGGCTTTTTCCCGAGCCATAGAAACCGCTGACCCATGCCGCCCGCTGGGCGGAAGAGCCGAGGTTTTCGAGGAACGACGAGAGGATGCGCTGCATGCCCTTGGCGTATTGGCCCTCGCAGACGAAGTGTTCGAGTTCGTAGCGCAGCATCTCGGCGGCGCGGGTGTTTTCCGACTCCGAGACGAGGCGGGCCTGACCGTCGTTGGCCAGATTGGCGGTGCGTGGGTCGCGGTTGAAGAGTTCGTGGTTCTTTTTCATAGGTATGCCACTTCAGTGAGGGTGATCGGGCTGGCCATGTAGCCCCAGCCGTCCCGCGCATCGAGCAGGTGATAGACGTTCTTGTCGTAGCTGCCGGGGAAAAAGGCCACGAGACGCCCTCGGACCATCCCGTCGAGTTTCTTGAGCACGGAGGAAAAGTGAGTGAGGCCAAACAGGGTGCCGACGCCGAAAACAGCCAGCGCCTCATCCTCGGATATGGCGTCGAGTCCTTCCCTGATCTTGCCGGCGACGAAATCGGTGAACTCGGTTTCCAGCTTTTACCTCAGGTCCTCGGGGAAATTGTAGTATTCCTCGGCATATTCCAACGTGCCCATCCACTCGGGAAAGGCGTTCTCCAGATCCAGTTCATGCCAGGGGTGGCCGGCTTTCACGCACGCTTGCCGGAAGAGCTCTTTCTTGGCCCGGAGTCGCAACTCGTCGTCCTTCGGATAGACGATGAAAATGGTTCTTTCCGCCGATGTCAGGTTCGGCTGCCAAGCGAGGGAAATGTGATCCTCGAATTTCCTGGCAAGTAGCTCAATCCGGTTCATGCATGACCTCCATTTCGTTTGCGGTGAGAAGATCCGGGAAGCCGATGTCGATCACGTCGCCGGCTATGCGGAAACGGATCAGGCCGGACATCGATGCCGTGGAAGCAATGCGGGCGAGCGTTTCCGGGCTGGCATCAAGGACCTCGCACCAGAAACTCCTTAGGACACCAGGCCCGCGCATTCCTTGAAGGAAACCGAGGAAGAAGGACATCGTCACCGGGCCGGCAGTAGGTTTCACCAGACACCGTCTCTTGAAGGTGCGACCCTCCAGATGGCCCGACTGCGCCCAGGTGGATGCGGCATTGCGGACCACCTTGTCCAGCGTCGCGTCGTTCAGTCGCTCCTTGGTCGCCTTCCGCAGAGCTTCCGCCATCGTTGCCCGCTCAAAGGATTCACCCGCCCGAAGGCTCAAGACACTGGGTGCGGTGCTGCGGAGCAAGGGATCACGCGCCAGCGCCACAAGCAGGGCCGTCAGCGCCTGGCCGGCTGCATCGAAGTCCCAGATGCGGCGCAGCAGGCGGAAAATCGGCACGGCACGATCCAATGCATAAAGTTCCGCAAGACGCTGGGCACTGAGTTTGCGGGTGGAAACTGTGGATTTCCCGAGGGCGTTGTCCTCGATGATCGCATGGAGGTAGTCCTCCTTGGTCGAATCCGGCCCGCAGATCGCCAGCAGGGCGCTCAACTCCGCCAGCATCATCGTGCGGCTCGTGTGGGTGCCCTTGTCACCCGAGCGAAAGCCAAATTCGGCGCGGAATCGGTTGCTGCCCATTTCGCCGGCAAACTTGCCGGCAAATTTTTTTCATGTCAAACAATCGTGTCCGATGGTGTCCGCAAATTGCTACACGGAATGCCCTAGCCTGGCCTTGACGGAGCGATTTTACGGCTTGGATCGGTTCCGCCTCGGTGATGAAGTTTCCGGGCCATGTCCTACCTCGATCAGGATTTCCTCCTCCACTCGCAAACCGCGCGCCGGCTATACCACGACATCGCCTGTGGCCAGCCGATCATCGACTACCACTGCCACCTGTCGCCGCGCGAAATCGCCAGCAACCACCGCTGGAACGACCTCGCCGAGATCTGGCTGGGTGGCGACCACTACAAGTGGCGCTTGCTGCGCGCCAACGGGATCGACGAGGACCTCATCACCGGTGACAGCTCGCCGCGCGAGAAATTCCAGGCCTGGGCGGAAACCGTGC
>JBMTCD010000156.1:0-8983 GCA_049430545.1 Luteolibacter sp. | reverse complement strand
GGTGTTCTCGTCGGCACCGGGGAAAACTTCCGCCGCGAGAGGCAGCGTGAGCAGGCATGCCAGCGCGGCGAATGAAGGGATGGTCGGTGTCATGATGGCATTGGAATCGATCTTGTTGGTCCCGGAAAACCTGCAAGTTGGCGGCGTGGGAGGGCTGCCTGCCGCGCTGGGGCTCGGTGCTGTGAGCAGCGCAGGAATTTCAGAAATCGAGGTAGATTTCGGTGCGGCGGTTGGCGCGGCGGCCTTGCGGATTGTCCTCGCCGGTTTCGGTGAAGTTCGGGCGGCGCGGCTGGCTGGAACCCTTGGCGGCGGTGACGATCTGCGAGGCATCCACACCGCTCACGATGAGGAAATTCCGGACCACTTGTGCGCGTTGGGCGGAGAGCTGGCGGTTGTATTCGTCGGTGCCGAGCGCGTCGGTGTGCCCGCTGAGGTTGATGCGCTTGCCGGGGTCGGTCATGAGCATCATGGCGACGATTTCAAGCTGGCGGCGGGTGCGGGGGCTCATCTCGGCCTCGTCGAAGGCGAAATAGAGTGCGAGCGTGTCGCCGCCGGCGGGGTTTTTCACGAGCGGCGAGTAGTAGATGTCGCCACCGGCCATACGGCGCGAGTAGTCGGCGAGGAGCTGGTCGAGGTTGATTTCGGAAACCCGCCAGTCGGCGTCCGCAGTGGCGCGCCCGAGGGTCAGGGAAAACTGCGCGGTTTCGCCGCCCTCGACGGCTTGGACGGTGGCGAGGAAGCCGGTGGCGTCTTCGCGGCGGAACATGGTACGCAGGGGTTTGGTGGGGCGCATGCGGTATCCGCCTTCCTCGAAGATGATGCATAGTCCGGCGATTTTGGCGTCGGACACGGCGGAGGGGTCGGCGAGGGAGCGGGCGAATTCGAGTTCCTGGACAATGAGCGACTGGATGAAGGCATCGGCGACCTCAAGCGGGTCGTTGCGGAGCGGTTTGCCGTCGAGGCCGGCAGGCAGCAGGATGCGTTCGATTTTCCATTCATCGTCCTCGCGCAGGAGGTCGAGCGCGATGCGGTCGCGGCCGGGCTCGGCGCCTTCAAGGCGCAGTGCCCAGCGGCTGCGTTTGTTGAGTTCGATTTCGCCCACCTCGCGTGCGGCATCGAGTCGGCGGGCCTGGTTGGCGAGTGCTTCGAGTCTGGCGATGGCGTCCTGCTGGGCACCGCCGCCGCTGAGCATTTTACCGATTGCGGCCATGTCACCGGCTTCGAACGCCTGGGTGAATTTTTCGACCAGCTCCTCGGGCGAGCTGGCCGATGAGGCGGGTGCCTGCGTGATGTGTGCGGTGTCCGGGGTTGGCTCGGGGATCGGTTGGGCGGCCGCATCGAGCGAGGCCTTGGTTTGATCGTCGGGACCAGCGGTTTGCGGCTGTGCTGGCGGGCTATGCGCTGGCGGCGCGGGGGGATGGACCCCGGGCCGCACGATGAGCAGCACCAGGGCCACCAGCGCCAGAATGGCGGCGAGGCCCAGGAACAGATATGGAATCTTGGAGCGCTGCATGATGGATCCAGTTTGGTAAACGTCGCCGGCAGATTGATCATTTCATGCCGAAGCCTGCGGGCTATTGGACGCGTGGAACGGCGGGGAGGGTGACCTGCGAGGAACGTCCATTGCGGACGATCTGCAAGCCGGTGTCTTGGAGCGCGGCGGAGGCGGCAAGGTGGAGGAAAAACTCGTTGGCGGAGTGGACGCGGGAGTTGTTGACGGCGACGACGAGGTCACCGGCCTGCAATACGCCCGCCGCCAATGTCTCGCCGGCGATGCTGGTGACGACCACGCCTCGGTAGCCGCGCATGCGTTCCGGCACCGAGAGGTCGCGCACCTCGATGCCGAGTGCCTGAAGGATTTCCTCCGGATCGCGGATGCGGCCCTGGGGCGTCTGCGGCGGCATGGCGGCGGCACCGCTCTCGGCGATCACGGCGCGCAGCTGGATCATCGTCCCCTTGCGCCAGACTTCGAGCGACACGGTGTTGCCGACGGCGGATTTCTGCACCAGGTCGAAAAACCGTGCGGACGAGCGGATCGTTTCGCCATTGTAGGAAACGATCACGTCCCACGGCTGCAAGCCCGCCTGCTGGGCAGGCGATGCCGGCGAGACCCCGAGGATGGCGACACCCGCAGCGCCCTCGTATTGGAGCGCGGATCGCACCGCTGGGTCGAGATCGCGCACCTGCACGCCGAGGAAGCCGCGCACCGGCCGGCCGCGCTCGAGGATTTGGAACAGGGTGTCGCGCACGTCGTTGGCGGGGATGGAAAACCCGACGCCCTGGAAGCCGGGGTTTTCGCGGTCGGGGGTGAAAATGGCGACGTTGATGCCGATGATTTCGCCGCGCAGGTTGACGAGCGGGCCGCCGGAGTTGCCGGGATTGATGGCCGCATCGGTCTGGAAGAGGTCACGCTGGTTGTCCGAAAGCGAGCGTTCCTTGGCGGAGATGATGCCTTGGGTGACGGTTTCGCCGAGGCCGAAGGGATTGCCGATGGCGAACACCAGCTGGCCCACCTGGACCTCGGAGGAATCACCGAGTTTGAGCGGTTGGAAGGGCCCATCGCCCTCGATCTTGATCACGGCGATATCGAGCAGGGTGTCTTCGCCGATCAGGCGCGCGGGATGGGTTTGTCCGCCGTGCAGGGTGACGCGGATCTGCTGCTGGCCGGCGATGACGTGGTGATTGGTGACCACGTGGCCTTCCTTGCTGACGATCACGCCCGAGCCCTGCCCCTGGGTGGGGTAGCTGCGGATGCGCGAACGCCCCCAGAAGTCGAGCAGGCGCTCGGTGCGGACGCCGGCGGTGTCGATGCTGACCACGGATGGCACCACGGCCTGGGTGAGGTTGGCGTATTCGTCGTTGAGGCGGGCCAGCAGCTCGACGTCGCCGAGGTCCAGCGGAGGGCGCTCGGGCAGGGTAAATTTTTCCGGGCGGAAACGGTCGTCATGACCGACCAGGCCGGGGATCAGGTCGCGCAGGTTTCCACCGGAGTGGCAGGTGCGCATCAAGGAAACGGCGGCGAAAGCCGTGAAAAACACGGCCACCAGCGCCAGCAGACGGCGGAATGAGGCATTCATCGGGTGACGTCCTGCATCATGCAGCGTGTGGCACCGATTCCAAGTCCGGATGCGATGTGCGCGCCCGATCGCTTCTTGCTTGGCGTGCGGGGGTCGTGGTGGCATCACGCAGCGCATATGAAACCCTGTCTCAAATTCGCGGTGCTTGTCATGGCCTGTGGCACCGCCCGGGCGGATGTGCTCACCGAGCAGGAGCGTGAGACGCTTTTGAGACGACTGGAGGCGCTTCAATCCAGCGCTGAGGAACGCGTGGATGCCCGTTTCCGGGCTGCGATCGCGGCATATTCTTCCGCCGCTGGCAGTCCCGCCGCCGCCGGCGACTTTTACCTCAAATGCGTGGAAAAAGTGAATTTCACCGACCAAAAGCGCAAGAGTCAGGATTTCCGCGAGTGGAAACGCAGGGAGGACGACAAGATGTCCTCGCCAGGCTTCGGCCTTGCCCTGCAGATCCAGCTGCGGTGGCTCATCCTCACGCTGCAGGCCGCGTCCGAAAATGCCGACCGGGCACAACTCGCGTCCGCCGCGCAGGGCATCGTCAATTCCATGGTCGAGAAGACGTCCACGCTTGCCGGGCACAAATCCATCCTCGGCCAGGCGGTCACCTCCTCGGTGTTTGCCAAGGCCTATGAGATCCACCACATCGAGGTGGAAAAATGGGCGCTTGCCCCGGGCGACCTCGGGGCGGTTTACGGGGAAATCATCCTGCCGCCCCTGCGCGCCCGCCGTCAGACGCAGGCGCTGCGCACCGCATGGAGCCAGCGCATCCAGCAGGAGCTGGCACTGCGCGAAAACGAGCCGGATGATGGCGATGCGAATGACCGCCGCGTCGGCCTCAGCACCGCCACCCGCTCGCCAGCCTACGAACGCTTCGCCGCCGAATCCCTCCCGCAGTTGCAGTGGGAAATGGAGGCCGATCTCTTCAAGCACGGCGACCAACGCGCCGCCGCCGGCCGGATGCTGGGCCATATCGAAAAACACATCACCCACAAGAAGGCGACGCAATGGGGCGAGGAGTTTGTGGAAATGCTCGCGCCGGAATTGCGGCGCACGGCCGAATCCACCGAGTGACGGCCGCCGTGGAACGTCCCGCCGCGCTTTACTTTCCGCCGCGGCATCGCCCATCCTCCCGTCCCACGGGCGCGCGGGCATGCTGGTGACAGCACGGCGCATCCCGTAGCCGGAAATTCACCCAATCACCATGACCGCCGCCGAAATCCGCCAATCGTTCCTCGATTTCTTCCGCGAGAAACAGCACAGCATCGTGCCGTCCGCGCCGCTGCTCCCGCAGTCGCCCGGCCTGCTGTTCACCAATGCCGGCATGAATCCCTTCGTGCCCTATTTCCTCGGCGTCGAAAAGGCCCCCTACGATCCGCCGCGCGCCGCCGACACCCAGAAATGCATCCGCGCCGGCGGCAAGCACAACGACCTCGAGGACGTCGGCTACGACACCTACCACCACACGTTCTTCGAAATGCTCGGGAACTGGTCGTTCGGAAACTACTTCAAAAAGCAAGCCATCGCCTGGGCCTGGGAACTCGTTGTCGAGCGCTGGGGGCTGCCCGCCAGCCGCCTCTACGCGTCCGTTTACGCCCCGAAGCCCGGCGACCCCGGCGAGTTCGACCAGGAAGCCTGGGACCTGTGGGCGGAGTTGTTTCGTGCCAAGGGCTGCGACCCCGCCATCCACATCGTCAACGGCAACGTGAAGGACAACTTCTGGATGATGGGCGAAACCGGTCCCTGCGGCCCGTGCTCGGAACTCCACGTCGATCTGACACCCGACGGCGACTCGCAGGGCAAGCTGGTCAACAATGACTCCGACCTCTGCATCGAGATCTGGAACCTGGTCTTCATCCAATACAACGCCGAGGCCGACGGCTCCTTCCGCGAGCTGCCCGCCAAGCACGTCGATACCGGCATGGGCTTCGAGCGCGCCTGCTCGATCATCCAGAACACCAAGGGCTTCACCGATTTCTCCAAAAAGCCGTCCAATTACGCCACCGATGTCTTCACGCCCATATTCCGCAAGCTGGAGGAACTCAGCGGGAAAAGTTATGTCAACATCTACCCGGAGCCCGGTGCCGACCGCTCGGCGTTCGCCGAGGAGATGAAAACCGCCATCGCCTTCCGGGTGATCGCCGACCATTTGCGCACGCTGAGCTTCTCGATCGCCGACGGCATCCTGCCCGGCAACAACGGCAGGAACTATGTGCTTCGTAGAATCCTGCGCCGCGCCGTGCGCTACGGCCGCCAGTTGGGATTCTCCGGTGAAAAGCCGTTCTTCGCCGCACTGGTTCCAACGCTCGTTCAGGAAATGGGCGGCGTGTTCCCGGAACTGAAGAATCGTCAGTCGGTCATCGAACAGACACTCTCGCAGGAGGAAACGAGCTTCAACCAGACGCTGGACCGGGGGTTGAAGCGTTTTGAGGAAGCAATGGGGGGCGCCGCCGTCCCGGCGGCAGCCTCCGGCATCCTGCCGGAGGCTGCGGATAAAACCACCAATCCGCAACGACAGGAGCTCACAAAGGAGGGCCCTTATCCTTATCTCTGGGCCAAAGGCTGGGAGTCTGCCAATCTCGAATCACCACGCCAGGACATCTTCACTGCCACAGGCGTTTGGCAGGATGCCGAACGCAGCCGGCGGGACGCCGGCGCTCCCCTCTCCGGAAACGTCGCCTTCGAACTCTACGATACCTACGGCTTCCCCATCGACCTCACCGAACTCCTCTGCGCCGAACGCGGCCTCAAGGTGGACATGCCGCGTTTCGAAGCCCTGATGGAGCAACAACGCGAGCGTGCCCGCGCCGCGCAGAAGTCCAGCGTTGTCCGCGCCTTGGACATTTCCACCGATGCCGTCACCGAGTTCCTCGGCTTCGACCAGGACGAATGCGAGGCCACCGTGCTCGAAGTCCACCCGCAGGACAATTCGCTCTTCGTCATCGCCGACAAGACCGTCTTCTATGCCGAAATGGGCGGCCAGGTCGGCGACACCGGCACTCTTGAAGTGGCTGGAGCCTCCGGCTCCAGTCTTCCCGTCACCGGCGTCCAACAAATCGCCAAAGCCCGCGCTCTGGTCATTCAACTATCCGAAATCAACAATCATCAATCGTCAATCCAGCCAGGCGACAAGGTCATCCTCAAACTCGACACCCAACGCCGCCGCCCGATCGAGGCCCACCACACCGCCACCCACCTGCTGCACTGGGCGCTGCACGAAGCGGTCTCCAGGGACTCGGCGCAGCAAGGGTCCTCCGTCGATGAGCACCGCCTGCGCTTCGACTTCAACAGCGCGCCGGTTTCGCCCGGGCAAATCGCCGCGATGGAGGAAATGGTCAACGGTGCCATCAAACAGGGCCTCGCCGTTTCCTGGAGCGAAGTGAAACACGCCGACATCAAGAACCGCGCCGACATCATGCAGTTCTTCGGCGACAAATACGGAGATACGGTGCGCGTCGTGCAAATCGGCGGCGAACCAAACCAGCTCAACGGCCCGTCGATGGAGCTTTGCGGCGGCACCCACGTCCGCAACACCTCGGAGATCGGATTGTTCAAGATCAAATCCGAGGGCGCCATCGCCTCCGGCGTGCGCCGTATCGAGGCGGTTTGCGGCGACGCCGCATGGGCCCATCTCAACGAATTGATCGAGAAGTGGGACCAAGACCTCAAGGCCGCGCGCGTCAAGCTCGCCGCCGCCAATGAAAAGCTCGCCGAACTCGGCGACGCGGCGGTCGAGGTGAACGACTTCCCGCACATCATGGGTGCCATGCTCGCCGAGCGCGCGGACATCAACGAACTCAATGCCGTCTTCGCCCACGCCCGGCGCACGCTGGAGGAAACCCAGCTCGGCGCCATCGAGGCCGAGAAGCGCATCAAGAAGATCCAAGCCGCCCATGCCGCCCGGCTCGCCGACGAAGCCCTGAGCGACCTCATCGCCAAGGGCGAGCCGATCGTCGTTTCCTTCGAGTCCGACGCCTCGTTGCTGCAGGAGCTGCAGAACGGCCTGAAGAAAAAGAATTTCGCCGGCCCCGCGCTGCTGGTCGTCGATGACGGCGAAAAACTCCACCTCGCCGTCCATTGCGGACCTGATGTTCTGGCAAAAGGCCTCAAGGCCGGCGACCTGCTGCGCGAACTGGCCGCGATCGCCGGTGGCAAAGGCGGCGGCAAGCCCGACCAGGCCCGCGGTGCCGCGCCGGACCGGAGCAAACTGGAGGAACTCAAAAAGGCCGCCTCACGCCAATTTGGCAGCTGATGCTCTCCCCGGAGGATTGCCTCGCCATCCTGGAAAGCGCCGTGAGTTGGCGGGCCGAAATCCTCTACGGAGTCGAGGGGGAAGGCCCCTTTGACGAGTTTGAAACTTTTTAACCCAAAGGGTTAAAAAATAGTTGCGTGGTTCGTTGTGCCGTGACATGGATTTCCCGAGCCGTCGACCCATGGTCATCCATTTCCGAAACGCCAAACTGGAAAAGACCTTCGCTTCGGAAAAGCAGCTGACCCGGACCTACGGCCCGGACCAGGCCAAGACGCTGGTCCTGCGCATCTCCCAACTGCGCTCCGCCCGGTGTCTTGCCGATCTGCTTCTGATCCCGCCGCTCCGCGCCCATGAACTCGGCGCGGACCGCAAGGGTCAGATTTCCCTGCACCTGCGCCAACCCTACCGCCTGATCCTCGTCCCCGCCCATGATCCTCCACCCGCCAAGCCCGATGGAGGCTTGGATTGGCAGAGTGTGACGGAGGTGACGATCATCGAGGTGGTGGACTACCATTAAAACCCTGCTCCCCGATATGAACTCTACCTTCCTACCCGATTACACCTCTCCGCCGGGCGAGATGCTCGCCGAGACCATCGAGTACCTGGGGATCACCCAGACCGAACTCGCCCGCCGCATGGGGCGTCCTCTGAAAACCATCAACGAAATCATCCAAGCCAAGGCCACCGTCACCGCGGACACGGCGCTGGAGCTTGAGCGCGTCCTCGGTGTGCCCGCGCACCTTTGGATGAACATGGAGGCCAACTACCGCGAGCACCTGGCCCGCAAGCGGGCTGCCGAGAAACTTGAAGTCGATGAAGGCTGGCTCGGCAGCCTGCCGGTTTCCTCCATGCAGAAGGCCGGATGGATTCCCAAGACCAATGACAAGCGGGAACAGATGGCGGCGATTCTGTCGTTCTTCGGCTGCGCGTCAGTCTCCAGCTGGAGCGAGACATGGATGAGTCCCAAGGTGGCCTATCGGAAATCGCCCAGGCTGGAGAGCAAGGCGGAATGCGTCGCGGCCTGGTTGCGCAAGGCGGAGCTGGAAGGGTGGTCGCAGACTTGCGCTCCATTTGATGCCGCCCGGTTTGAAGCGGCCTTGGGCGAGTTGCGCAAGGCGACAAAATTCCCGGTCAAGGAATGGGTGAGGACAATCCGGAAGGCGTGCAACTCGTGTGGCGTGGCCTATGTGCTATTGCCCGGGTTTACCGGAATCCCGGTGAGTGGTGCCACCCGCCAGCTCAACGAGGAACGGATGCTGATCGTGCAGACCGGTCGCTACAAGGATGACGGGCATTTCTGGTTCACCTTCTTCCATGAGGCACGGCACGTCCTGCAAGGCAAGTTGAGGAAAGACTGGTTAGTCGAGTATGAAGGCAACGAGGATGAGTTGGAAGCCGACGCCAACCGCTTCGCCCGTGAATTCCTTGTGCCCTCCGAGAAGATCATTGAGGCAAGGAGGAAAAATGGCGGAAAGATGCCAGTGGAAGCTGGAAAGGCTTTGGCTGAGAAACTCGGAATTTGTCCAGGGATTGTGGCTGGAAGATTTCAATACGATGGGATTTGGCAGCGATTGACGGGCAATGACCTCAAGGTGAAATACCAAACCGATGAATTACTCGCCAAGGCGAAGGTGGTGAATGCCGCGGCAACGCGATAATC
>JBMTCD010000155.1:0-9017 GCA_049430545.1 Luteolibacter sp. | reverse complement strand
CCGAACTCCATGGAAATGATGCCGCTGGCGATGTTGGAAATCATCATCGGGATGGTGAATGGCGAGACGCGCTTCGGGCCCTTGGTCATGTAGGTGCCGTGTTCGCGTTCGAGCGTGGCCAGGCCGCCGATGCCGCTGCCGACCATCACGCCGAAGCGCCGCGGATCGATCTGGGAAACGTCGAGCCCGGAATCCTGCATCGCCAGTTTTGCGCCAGCCACGGCGAACTGCACGTAGCGGTCGGCACGGCGGGCGTCCTTGGGCACGTTGAAATAACCGTCCGGCTCGAAGTTTTTCACCTCGCCGGCGATCTTGCAATCGAACGGTTCCGGATCGAGCTGGGTGATCCGGCCGATGCCGCTGCGGCCGGCCTTCATGCCTTCCCAGGTGGATTGGAGATCGTTTCCGAGCGGGGAAACACAGCCGATGCCGGTGATGACGACGCGTCGTTCGTTCATAGGTTCGGCGCACAGTCTGGGGGCGGGCCCACGCGGGTGCAAGCCCGCATGTCCGGGTCAACACCTGCGGGGATCGCGGCCGCGTTCGTTGGCCGCGCCGCAGCGCGGGCAGGCGATTTGCCGCTCCCGGCTGAAGTCCTCGTAGGCGTGGAGGCACAGCCGGCAGATGAAACGCCGCTTCAGCGCGCGGGCTTCCCTGCGCGCGTGCAGTGTGCGCGAGATAACAGCCAGGCACAGCACGGTCAGGAACGTGCCGAAAACCACCATCAGCACGAATTCAGTCAGCGTCAGTTCCATCGGCGGGTCGGTTTTCAAAGCTCAAGCCCACGGCGATCCACCGTTCTTCAGATTCCACATCCGGCGGGAAAGCGATTTTTGCCAGCCACCTTGTGAGTGCCGACACACCGGCGTCATTGCCGCCACCGCTCAGCGGCACCGCCTCTTGCACCCGCCCGGCCGCATCCAGGCGCAGGAGGAAACGCCATGGTTTGGCCAGCATGGCGGGTGGGACTTCGTCGGCGAAATCCGGCAGGTTCGCGGGCAGGTTCGCCGTGTCCACGCCGGCCAGCGGCTGAAGCGTGGGCACCGGTTGGAGTTTTCCGGCCACCGGCGGGGGATTTGGCGGCGGGCGCTGCGGCATGACCGGCTTGCCCGGCGCAGTGAGCAGCGGCAACGGTGGTTTCATGGCGGGCAGATCACGCAGTTTTGGCTCGTAGTGCGGCGGCTGCCACCCGGCTGTGGAAAGTGCCTGGTTTTCCAGTTCGCGGAGCCAATCGATTTGCGCGGGTTGGAAGCGCGAGGGGAACGGCCCGCCCTCGCGCGCGCGCAGCGCCAGCGCCCGGCCTTCCGCGTCCTCAAGCGTGCGGAACAGCGTCGCCTGCCGGGCGGCCCACGGGGTGGGGCTGACGATGCCGATCCTGACAAAGGCGAACATCATCGCGAAAACCCCGAGGGTGATGAGAAAGGCGGCAATCTTGGGCAGCGGCGATTGCCGCAATCCTTGCCAGGGAAACACCCATTGCGGGGCCTCCTTGCGCTTGTGCCGCATCGATACGCGCCGGGTCATCGTTGCGGTGTAGGTTCGGGGCCGCTGCCGCCTGGCTGGTTCGTTCCCACCAGCGCCAATCGGAAACCTTTTGCCAAGACCATTTCCGAAACCTGGCGCTCCAGCCCCACCGGCGTGCCGGCATCGGTTTGCATGAGCACGATCGCCCGGGCGGGCGCGCCATCGATCCGCAGCGCTTCGAGCCGTTGATCGAGCGCATCGAGCCCCATCACGTCGCGGCCCAGATGGATGCGCGGGCCGGCTTCGCCGGGGCCCAGGGTGATCACCAGCGTTTCCTGGTAGCGCTCGAGTTGAAACCGCGAGGGTGGCAGTTCCACGGTGATGCCGGATTGGCGCAGGAGCGATGGCCCCAGCAGAAACAACAGCCACAACAGAACGAAGATATCCATCACCGGCACCGCATGCAGCAGTCCCGGCCGCTCCGGCAGATGGGTTTCCAGTTTCAATGCGCGTGTTCCTGCTTGGCTTTTGCCGGCTTGCGCCCCGCCGTCACCTCGCCGCGGAATGGCGCGAACTCGAGCTCCTCGCGCGCGTCCGCGATCAGGTTGACCATCTCGATGCCCGCCCGCTCGATGCGGTGGATGAGGCGTTTCGCGCGTCCGAGGAAATAGAGGTAGAACAGATACATCGGCACCGCCACCGCCAACCCCATCACCGAGGTGATGAGTGCCGTGAACACCCCGGCGGTCAGCTCCACGGGGCCGTTGAAGCCGCCATGCTCGCTGACGCGCTGGAAGGTCTCCAGCATGCCGAGCATGGTGCCGAGCATGCCGACCAGCGGCGCGAGCAGGGCCACGCCGAGGATGGCGCGGATGTTGTTTTCGATGCGGGGCACCTCCAACTGGCCGGCCTCGCGGGTCACGTCGCGCAGGTCGGCGCGGTCGAGGTAATAGCGCAGCAGCGCGGCATGGGCCACCCGCGCCACCGGTCCCGGCGCCCGCGCCGCCTCGTGCAAGGCCTCTGCAAACGCCTTGCGGCGCACGTGATGGGCCAGCCCCACCAGCAGGTCGCCCACGTTGATGCGCGCCCGGTGGAAGAAAAACAGGCGCTCGACCACGCAGACCGAACCAATGAACGCCAAGCCCAGCAAAACCCAGACCAAGGGTCCGCCACGCTCGATCAACCCCGAGGGCTCCATCAATGCCAACATCATGTGCCGCGAGGCTAAAACCCACCCGCAACCGCTGGCCAGCACCAAAACGCGCCTGCGGCACGCTTCAACCGCTGGCGAGCGCGGAGATCAGAATTCCCAATTGAGCGAGACGTAGGCGAAGCGGGCGGCGGACGGGATGCGTTGGCCCACCGGCAGATCGCCGCCGGCTATCCGGTTCACCCCGCCGAGGTGGTCGGCGTAGCGCTTGTCGAGCAGGTTTTCCAGACCGGCCTCCACGCGCACGGAATCGGCGAACGTCTTGGCGAAGCGCAGGTTGAGGATGCCGTAGCCAGGGGTGGTTTGCTCGTTTTGCAGGTCCGAGACGCGGTTTTGCGAATCCGCCCAGATCCATTCGAGATGGGCCTCCCACGAGGCGTGTCCGTATGCCAGGTCGAACATGCCGTGCAGCGGGGCGATGCGGTAGAGGTCGTCGCCGGTTTCCGGGTTGCGACCGCGGACATGACTGATCGTGCCGTCGAGTGTGAACGCGTCGTTGATCCGCCAGCCGCCGGTCAGTTCGAAACCATACCACTCGGCGCGGTCGATGTTGTCGTATTGCAGCACCGGCTGGCCGTTCGCCATGCGGTTGATCGGCATGCCTTGGATGTAGTCGTGCACGCTCTGGTAAAAGGGCGTGATGCCGGCGTGCCATGACGGACCCTCGCGGGTGATCGCGAGGGAGACTTGCAGCGAGGTTTCCGGCTCGAGATCGAGGTTTCCAAGGTAGGTGCGGCCGTCGGCGAGGCCTGCGCTTGCGTTGAGCGGCGTCCACAAGTAGCGCTCGACGAGCGACGGGGCGCGGCTTTTCAGGGCCACGGCAAGTTCGATGTCGGTCTGTGCGTCCGGCTTGAAACGCAGCGCCGCGGTGGCCGCGGGCAGTGTGTCGGTGAACGAGCGGTCGGCGGCGTTGAAGCGCGCCTGGTCCGTCAGGATGGCATCGCGCATCGGCCCGGGCGGCGGAAGGATGGCGTTTTTCACCGCGCCGGCATCGCTGGACACCACATCGCCGCGCAGCCCGAAGCGTGAACTCCATGCGGCGGAGTGTTTCTGCTCCCACTCGACGTATGCGCCATAGCGGCTGCGCGTGTTGTCCGCGAAGGTGTCGCGGCGCGTGCCAGCCATCATGCCGGCAACCGCCACTTGTTCCGCTTTGAACTCGTTGCGGTGGAGATCGATGCCGGTCCGCAGCGTGTTTTCGGCGACTGGCAATGTGACAGCGGCGCGCCAGCCGTAATCGCGGCTCGCGGCGGGCGACTCCATCGCCATCGCGCCGGGCATCACCGGGCGCAGCGTGTAGTTGTCCATCAGGTGATCGATCTCATGCACGTAAAACCGGTTTTCCAGCGTCCCCCATTCGAACTCCTCTTTTTGGGTGAGGCCGAAGCGCCAGGCGTCGTCCTTGATCATGTCCATCGGCAGCGCGGGTGTGCCGGAGTCGCGGGTTGCGGAAAGGCCGACGTCCGCGGCGAGGTAACCGCCGGTGGTGCGCCAGGCCCCGGTGAGGTCGTGGCTGGTGGTGTCGTAACCGCTGGCGCTCACCGTGCCGCCGGGGAAGCGCAGGTCATCGGCGGTGGCGGCACTGCCGCGGTATTGCAAAAAGGCGTTTTCCCCTGCCGCGGATAGATCGGCCTTGAGCTGGGTTGCATCCTGATTGCCGAGAAACGACGCACCGAGCGCGCCTTTTGTCAGAACGGATCCGTCCCCGGAGAATCGCGGCTCCGCGCTTTTCACCAGGAGTGCGCCGCCGATGTGGTCGCCTCCGGCGCTGACCGGGGAAATGCCGGCCATGAGCTCGATCAGGTCGCCACCGGATGGATGGGCGTAGTGGAGCGGCGGGTCCATGTGGTTCGGGCAGGCCGGGGTGATCGTCATGCCGTCCACGCGCACGGCCACGCGGTCGCCTGAGAGGCCGCGGAGCTGGAGGATGCCGGTTTGCGATCCATTGCGGACGATGGCGGCACCGGGCAGGTTGCGAACGATTGACGCGGTGTCCGCATGGCGCAGCGATTCCTTGCCGACGATGTGTGACGTGGAGCTTCCAGGTCGGGAAAACAGGTTGGCCCGGACATACAACGGCTCGAGCGAGCGCAGGGCGTCCTGGGCGATGGATGCTTGATGTAGGGTGCCGCCCATCACAAGGACGGCTAGGGATGGATAAGAAAGTTTCATGGATGATATGGGGATTCGCGTGCGCAGCAATGCGCCATGGGTGGGGGCTCCGGGGCGGAATGCCCCGGCCACGTGGCGCGGGCATCCTGCCCGCCGCCTGTATTACACATTTGCACATGCCATGTGGCATGTGACGGTTCGACTGTCGTCTCAAGCCCGCTTCGGCGGCGGCGAGTCCGGCGCGACCGCGCCGACTCCCGAGCCAAGCGCTGCATGGGCAAGCGCCGGCAGGGAAATGTCATGTCCGGCGATCCCCGGCAGTTTCAGCACATCACTGGAAATCATTTCCGCCCATGCAAGGCGCGGACGCGGGTTCGGCATCTGTTTGTCTGCGGGATCCTGCGGTTGTTCTTGGCGGTGCAGTTCCGCGGCCTTCTTGCACATTTCGCAAGGGTGTCGGCCATCGAAGGTTTCTATGACGCCACGCTTCAAGCCGCGTTCCTGGGTGTAGGTGACGAGCATTTTAGCCCATGCCACTTCCTGCACCAGCATTGCCGGCCCCTGCATGAGCAGCATCAGCAACAGCGCGATGAGCTTGAGGAGTAAGGGGCGGGCGCTTGTCACGGGGATTTGGGTCTCGCTACAAGCAGGGCCGGATCGTGTCAATTCACAGATCTTTTTTGCGGAACATGCGCCAGGGCGTTTGGCTGGAGGCTACCAATCGTTGAAAAATCGTTCTCATCGCTCCATTTCTGATAGATTAGAGGAATTGATTATCAATGAGTTGGAAATTCCAGCCAAACGCCCTAGAACATGCGCGGTGAGAAAATCACGGGAAGCCCGGCTCACAAGACCAGAGTGCCAACGGTTGCGAACGCGCCGGACGGAGCGGCGGCGACGTTTTGCAAAAAATCCCGGAGATTTTCAAAATAGGGCTTGTCAGGTCGCGCTTGCGGCCTAAATTCGCCGCCCCGCAATACGGACCGCCCCAATTTACAAGCAAAGGCGGACCATCCACACAGCGAAAATTTATCGGGTCAGCTCCGGAGAAAAGCTTCAGCGAGGTTTCCTCGTCGTGGCTCCGGTTTGTCCCTTCTCCAAACCACAGACCCCGCAGGAAACCATGCCGACCATCAATCAACTCGTCCGCAAAGGACGCCACACTCCGATCGAGAAGTCGAAATCGCCGGCTCTCGTGAATTGCCCGCAGCGTCGTGGAGTGTGCCTTCAGGTGATGACGCGCACTCCCAAGAAGCCGAACTCGGCGCTACGCAAGGTGGCTAAAGTCCGCCTCACCAACGGCTACGAGGTGATCGCCTACATTGGTGGCGAGGGCCACAATCTCCAAGAGCACTCGATCGTCCTGGTGCGCGGTGGCCGTGTGAAGGACTTGCCGGGTGTGCGCTACCATATCGTCCGCGGTTCACTCGACACCCTCGGCGTGGACAAGCGCCGCCAAGGCCGTTCGAAATACGGTGCCAAGCGTCCGAAACCCGGCCAAGCCGCAGCCACCGGCAAAGCCACCGGCAAGAAGAAGTAATTACCCAAAGAACCTTTCAACCACCCAACGCCATGCCACGCCGCAAGCGAGTTTACGAAAAACCGGATCGCCGCGATCCCCGATACGACAGCCCTCTCGTCGGCCACCTCATCAGCAAGGTAATGCGCGACGGCAAGCGCTCCCTCGCGCAGCGCATCGTCTATGCCGCCATCGACCGCGCCAACGATGGTCTCGATACCGTCGATCCGCTTGAAGTCATCACCCGAGCCGTCGAGAACTCCAAGCCGCGCGTCGAGGTGAAATCACGCCGTGTCGGTGGTGCCACCTATCAGGTGCCGCTGGAAGTCGCTCCCGAGCGTTCCGAATCGCTTTCATGCGCTGGCTCGTCGGCTTCGCCCGCAACCTCAAGGGCACCCCTATGCATGTGGCGCTAGCCAACGAAATCAAGGATGCCGCCAACAACCAGGGCGCTGCCGTCCGCAAGCGCGACGACGTCCATAAAATGGCCCAGGCCAACCGCGCTTTCGCCCACTTCCGCTTCTGATAATTTCCCCGCGCTCCCGCCGCGCCACGCCGTGAACCCGAACAGTCCAAACCGCCCAACCGTGCTCGAGCGCACCCGGAATATCGGGATTGCGGCGCACATTGACGCGGGCAAGACGACGCTCACCGAGCGGATTCTCTTCTACACCGGCATGATCCACCGGATCGGCGAGGTCCACGACGGTGCGGCCACCACCGACTGGATGGAGCAGGAACGCGAGCGCGGCATCACCATCACCTCCGCCGCCGTCACCACCGAATGGTGGCAACGCGCCGAGCAAGGCACGGTCAAGCTTTTCACCGAGCAGAAACAGCGCATCAACATCATCGATACCCCCGGCCACGTGGACTTCACCGCCGAAGTCGAGCGCTCGCTGCGGGTCCTCGACGGAGCCATCGTGGTCTTCTGTGGCGTCGCCGGCGTGCAGCCCCAAACCGAAACCGTCTGGCGCCAAGCCACTAAATACAAGGTGCCGCGCATCGTGTTCGTCAACAAAATGGACCGCACCGGCGCGAACTTCGACAACGTGTTCTCCGAAGTTCGCGAGAAACTCGGCGCGAATGCCATCCGCATCCTCATCCCGATCGGTTCCGAGGATCAACTCAAGGGCCAGATCGACGTCATCAACCAGAAGGCGGTTTACTATTCCGATGACGACACCTTCGGTTCCACCTACCTCATCAAGGAACTGGAAGGCGACCTCAAGGAAACCGCCGCAGAAGCCTACGAAGCGCTGCTCCACGCCGTGGCCGATGTGGATGAACTGGTCGGCGAGAAATTCCTGATGGAAGAACCGGTGTCGCGCGAGGAACTCAAGCATGGCATCCGCCGCGCCACCATCGCCAACAAACTCGTCCCCGTCGCAGGTGGATCGGCATTCAAGAACAAGGGCATTCAATACCTCCTCGACGCCGTCATCGACTACCTTCCCAGCCCGCTCGACATCCCGGCCGCCATCGGCATGGACCCGGATGACGAGACCCGCCACATCGAGGTGCCCACCACCGACCAAGGCAAGTTCACCGCCCTCGCCTTCAAGCTTTGGGCCGACAAGTTCGTCGGCAAACTGGTTTTCTTCCGCGTCTATTCCGGCGTGGTGAAAAAGGGCGACACCATTTACAACCCGCGCACCCGCCGCAGCGAGCGCGTCGGCCGCCTGATCCAGATCCAGGCCAACGAGCACAAGGACATCGATGCCTGCTACGCCGGTGACATCGCCGCGATGGTCGGACTGAAAAACGTCACCACTGGCGATACCCTCGCCGCTCCTGGCCACGACGTGGTGCTCGAACCTCCGAGTTTCCCCGAGCCGGTCATTTCCATGGCCGTGGAACCCAAGACGAAAGCCGATCAGGAAAAGCTCGGCATGGCACTCGGCCGGCTTTCCGAGGAGGATCCCACCTTCACCGTCAAAACCGACGAGGAAACCGGCCAGACCATCATCTCCGGCATGGGTGAGTTGCATCTCGAGATCATCGTCGATCGCCTGCGCCGCGAATTCAAGGTGGAGGCCAACACCGGCGCTCCGCAAATCGCCTACCGCGAAACCATCACCCAGACTGCAGGCGGCGAAGGCAAGCTCGTCAAGCAATCCGGCGGTCGCGGCCAATATGGCCACGTCCGACTGGAAATGAAGCCCAACGACAAGGGCAAGGGACTTACCCTCGAAAACAAGGTGGTCGGCGGCGAAATCCCCAAAGATTTCATGAACGCCGTTTTCAAGGGCGTCAACGAGGCCATGACCAACGGCATCATCGCCGGTTACCCGGTCATCGATGTGCATGTGGACATCCTCGGTGGCTCCTACCACGAGGTCGATTCCAACGAAAACGCCTTCACCATGGCCGCGATTTTCGCCATGAAGGACGGCTTCAAGAAAGCCAAGTCGATCCTCCTCGAACCCATCATGGCTGTCGAAGTCTCCACCCCGGATGACTACCAAGGCGATGTCATGGGTGACCTCAGCCGCCGCCGCGGTCATATCCAGAACACCGAATCCAAAGGCACGCTCTCCATCGTCCACGCCAACGTCCCGCTCAAGGAAATGTTCGGCTACTCCACCGCCGTCCGCACCCTTTCCTCCGGCCGCGCTTCCTACTCGATGACCCCATCCCATTTCGAGCAAGTCCCCACCAATATCGTCGAAGAGATCGTAAGCGACCGCTTAGGCTGATCACTCGCCCTGC
>JBMTCD010000154.1:0-9043 GCA_049430545.1 Luteolibacter sp. | reverse complement strand
CCGATTCCAAAACCGGCGACGCGCAGCGCACAATTCAATCTTTCTTCCTCTTCCCAGCATTCCACCTCGGAGATTCTCCGGGGCCGGTCCGCGACCTGTTCCCAACGACGTCTCCGCCGCGGATTTGGCACGTCCCGTGCTGGGCCACACTGTCAATGATCCTTGCTTCGAGGGGACTAAAAAGCCGACCGGGTGGATTGCCTTGCAGCTGCACCGCGATCGACTGGCGAGTCTCTCGGCCACCCTCTTCCGTGGCGGCCCGCGAAGCTAGGGCAGACACGCCAGGGCAGTCAACATTCTTTTCGAATTTTTTCCGGAAAATTCCGATGTGGGGGAACAGGCGGGCGCTCAGGCGCGCGCGGTGGCGATTTGGACCACGAGCCGATGAAGGACAAGGCGGCTGTCGAGGCCGGTGGTCACGAGGCTTTCATCCGCCTTGAGGGTTGCTTCGAGCACGCCCTGCAATGCTGTTAGATCATAATTTTTCGCCACGGAGACACATTGGAACAGAGGGAATACGTTCACTCCGCTGCGGTCTTTTTTCTGTGGCAGCCAGGCGCGGTCGTATTCGGGGAGGCGGTTGAGGGCACCGGCGAAAGCCTGGTAGCTGCCGGTGGGCGGCTTGAAGGTTTCGCAGATGAGTCTGGCGAAATAGAGGTTGCGGACGGTGGTGATGATGGCGGCGCGGACGATTCCGATGGCGGCCTTGTCGTCGGCGGTGAGTTGTTGATCGACCAGCTGGATGGCGCGGGCGGCGTCGCCGTTCTGGATGGCGCGGCCGATTTCGAAGACCACGGCGGCACGGCTGAGTGGAACCAGCAGGTCCACATCGCTGCGGGTGATGGTGCGGCGGTCGCGGCCGAGGAAGAGGTCGAGTTTCTGCAGTTCGTTGTCGATCTGGCGGGATTGCTCGCCGGCTTGGAGGACGAAGACTTCGAGCGCTTCGGGATCGAACTCGAGGCCCATGGCGGTCGCACGGGCGGTGACAAGCGATGCGACCTCGTCCTGCCATCCGTCGCGGCTGGTATCGATGCGGTCGAAGACGCGCAGGCTGGCGGATTTTTCGATGAATTTCCAGAACGCGCGGCGCTTGTCCACGCCTTGGGCGGTGAGCAGGAATTTGACGCCGGCGGGCAGGCCGGCTTCCAAGGTGGCGCGCAGGCTTTCCACGCCGGCTTCGGTGCGTTGCGAGCGGCCGGTGACGTTGTCGCCGAGGAAATTGGCGTTGCGCAGCCAAACGACCTTGTCGCCGCCGAACATGGGGAGCGTTTGGAGGGCCTGGACGACGGAGGTGCAGATTTCGAAGGCGGATTCCGAATTGTCCGCGATGCCGTCGATGGTTTCGTGGGTGAAGCCGTCGTCCACACCGCCGGTGAGCTGGTTGTGGAGTTCGAGCGCCTGTTCGCGGACCATCCCTTCATCGCTGCCGACGACGGCGAAGAAATTGCCGGCAGCGGGCGTTTGGGATTTGGTTTTGGCGGCCACGCGTGGAAGCTTAGCCACTGGCCCGGCCGCTGCAAGCGCACGGATGGTGCGCGCGATTTGGCGGGTTGGCGGGAGGCTAATTTTTCGCAGATTTTGCGTGAAGGGCGGAAGGGATCATGATGGAGTGAATGCAACTCATGCAGGCGACGCTTCTACCACCCCGCAATCCGGCCTTGTGCGCTCCGATCACCACCAACCGCGATCTCGGCGCATGCCTGATCGCAAACGTGCCGATGCGCGAGCTGCTGGCCGCGGACTTGCGCCGCGCGGGGCTGCAGTTGGTGGACATCAAGGAAGCCTGTCCGCGCACACTGCGGATCCCGATCGACAACTGGATCGAGCTTGGCGCGCTGATGATGCTGGGCCGCAACCCTCGTTCCGCCTGCCTGCTGGATGCCGAGAACCAGGTGCTTGCGTGGAAGGGCTGCCAGAAGCCCGAGGAATGCGAGGAGAAAATCGTGACTGATGCGAATTGCTTTCCGGTCAATTATCCATGGGATTTGCTCCGCATGAACGAGGAGGTGCTTGCCCTGATGGATGAGACCTCGATGCATGGGGATGTGAGCCCGCTGGCCAGCATCTCCGGAGTGGTGCGGATCGGCATCGGGTCGCGGATTCTTCCGGGCACGGTGATAGAGGGACCGGTGGTGATCGGGGTCAACAGCCAGATCGGCCCCAATGCCTACATCCGGGGAGCCACCAGCATCGGCTCCAACTGCTACGTCGGCAATGGCGCGGAAATCAAAAACTCGATTGTTTACAACAACACTTACATCTCACGACAATGCTATGTCGGTGATTCGATCATCGGCACCCACGTCACGCTCGGGGCAGGCACCTGCACGGAAAACCACCGCCATGACGGCCGCCACCATGTTTCGATGGTGCGCGGCAAGCCGGTCAACACCGGCCGGCTCAAGCTCGGCGCCATCCTCGGCGACGGTGTGCGCACCGGGGTGAACACCTCCATCGAGGCCGGCATCAAAATCGGCATCGCCCGCACCACCCCGCCGGGCAGTGTGATCGGCAAGGACCTTTTGTGACCGAATTGTCACAAGCGGCACGTTCCCGGCCGAAGCCGCCGTCACCAATCTAGGCATTGCATGCAGCGCATATTGATTGTCGAGGACGAGCAGGACATCGCTGATCTTGTCGGTTTCAACCTCCAGCGTGCGGGATACGAAGCGCTCAAGGCCCACGACGGCATCGCCGGCACAGAGATGGCCATGCGTGAGCGCCCCGACCTGATCATCCTCGACCTGATGCTGCCCGGCCGTGACGGCTATGGGGTTTTCCGCGAGTTGCGGCGGGATTCCCGCACGGTGAATATACCGGTGATCATGTTGACCGCCCGCGCGCAGACGGAGGACCGCATTCAAGGGCTTCAGGCCGGGGCCGACGATTACCTCGCCAAGCCCTTCAGCCCGAAGGAACTCCTGTTGCGGGTCCAGGCCATTCTCAAGCGCGTGGACAGCCCGCCGGCCAGCACGGATCTGGTCCACGGCCCTTTCCGGTTCGATAAGAACGCGGTGAAATGCTACATCGACAACGAGCCGGCCGAGTTGACGTCCACCGAATTCAAACTGTTGTTGTTTCTTTGCGAACGTCCGGGCCGGCCGCAGGACCGCAACGACCTGCTGCGCACCATCTGGGGCTACAGCGATGCCGCTCACAGCCGCACGCTCGACACCCACATGAAGCGGCTGCGCCAAAAGCTCGGCCCGCACGGTTCGTGGATTGAAACCATCCGCGGAGTCGGCTACCAAGTGGCCAAATCCGCAGAATGAGCACCGGTTCCGAAATCCTACTGACGACGCTCACCGTCGCCGCCCTGTGTGCGTTTGCCGTCGTTTCCCTCCGCCTGAAGAAACTCCGCCGACTCAGCCGCCTTGAAGCCGATGCCGCCCGACAACGATACCAGCACGAGATCGACGAGGCGCATGCCGAGCGCGACCGCCTGCTTGACGCGCTCGGCGACGCCTTTCTGCTGGTGGATGCCGGTGGCATCATCCGGTTCGCCAATGCCGCGGCACACGAGTTGTTCCGTGGGCGCGAATTGTTGCAGCGGCCGGCACGCGAGGCACTGCTCGAGCCCCGGCTCGCAGAGTCCTTGCTCGAATGCCTGGAAACCGGCGAACCGACGAGTTCGCGCGTGGTTCTTTCCCAGCAAACCTCGCCGCGCGGCGACCTCGAGACCCGTGGCGTCAACGCGTGGATCATCGATGCCGCCCGCCTGCCCGCCCATGGAGATGGCGGCCCATTCACCCGTGTCATCATCCGCGACGTGACCACCGAGCACCAAACCGACCAGATCCGCAAGGACTTCGTGGCCAACGCCTCCCACGAGCTGCGCACACCCATGGCCATCATCAATGGTTATTTGGAAAACCTGCTCGACGACGACATGGTGGACGACCCGAAAATGGCCCGCCGCTTCCTTGGCGTGATGCGCAAGCACGCCGAGCGCATCTCGCGCATCGTCGAGGACATGCTGGTCATTTCCCGGCTCGAATCCGGCGAGGCAGCCGCGCTCAAGATCGAGCCGTTCCGATTCCGCTCCTGCGTCAACGACGTGCTCGAGCGCCTCGAATCGGTGATCCGCTCGCAACAGGCGGAAATCCGGGTGGCGATGGACGACGAGGATCTCACTCTTGAGGGCGATCGTTTCTATTGGACGCAAGTGCTTTTCAACCTGGTGGAAAACGCGCTCAAGCAAAACCCCCACCCCGGCCTGCAAGTCGAGATCGGCTGCCGGTCGGACGCCGGCACCACGCATATCTGGGTGACGGACAACGGCATCGGCATTCCCAGTTCCGCCCTGCCGCACATCTTCCGGCGCTTTTACCGCGTGGAAAAACATCACTCAAAACAGGAAATCAAGGGCACCGGCCTCGGGCTCTCGATCGTCAAACGCGCCATCGAAGCCCACGGTGGCCACATTGCGGTGACCTCCATTCCCGGACGCGAGACCAAATTCCACATCACGCTGCCAGAGGGCTGAGCGGCGGTCGGCGTTGATGCGGCAGACGGTGAAGCTCTGACGCCTTCATCCACAGCCCGGCAGCGCATCACACCTTGAACATGCCGCCGCGTTTGCCGGCAAGAACGGCGGCACCCATGATGGCGATGGAAAGAAACACCATCGCCCACACGCCGAGCGCGGCGGCGAGTTCGGTGCCGTTGCCAAGGGTGGAGAGCAGGGTGAAGATCGCCTTGGTGATCGGGTAGTGCTGTTCCTGTTGCGCGAGGATCAGACTGTCGCTCACTTCAAGCATGGCGAACGCGAAGGCGAGAATGGCTCCGGCGGCCAGATTTGCGCCGATGAGCGGGATCGCGACGCGGCGCAGCGTGCGGGCCGGCGTGGCACCGAGCGAGCGGGCGGCTTCCTCGAGCATCGGGTTGCTCTGCTGGAGACCGGCGACCGCCGCGCGCACCACGTAGGGCAGGCGGCGGATCGCATAGGCGATGACGAGCAGCATGAACGGACTGCCGCCCGCGCCGATCAGGAAATGGAACGGTTTCCCTTCCTGCGAGAGCGCCAGATAACCAAAGGCCATGACCAGTCCCGGCACGGCGAGCGGCAGCATCACGAAGGCGTCGAGCAGATTCCGGAAACGCAAATCCGAACGCACCACCACCCACGCGACGCACAAGCCGATGGCCACCGCGATGAGTGTGGCACAACCGGCATACATCAGGCTGTTCTGGATGGATGGCACGACCAGTCCGTTGCCAAGCGCCTCGATGTAGTGGCGCATCGTCAGTTCATCCGGAATCACGGTGCCATACCAGCGCCCGGCGAGCGAAAGCAGCAGCACTCCAAGATGCGGGATCGAGGCGATGGCGAAAGTGAGCGTGAACCACAGAGCGCAGGCGATCGATTTCCAGCCGCGGAGTTGTTTCGCGGTTTGCATGCCCTTGGGGCGCGGCGCGGTGCCGAGCGGCGCGCGGCCCATCACGAGCTTGGAAACGAGGAACACGACCGCGGCGATCACCAGCAGGATGGCGGTGAGCGCGTAGGGGATCGGATTGGTTTCGAGGCTCTTCAAGCCGTCGTAAATCTGCACCGGCGCCACGCGCGAGTAGTCGAAGACCAAGGGCACGCCGAGTTCGGTGAACGACCAGATGAAAACGATGGCCGAGCCCGCGAAAATGCCGGGCATGGCCAACAGCAGGGTGATGCGGAAAAACCGCTTCCATGGCGGGCAGCCGAGGTTTTCCGCCGCCTGTTCCATCGCCGGGTCGAGGTTCGCCAGCGCGGCGGCGATGTTCATGTATAAAATCGGATAGAGATGCAGCGCGTTCATCAGCACGATGCCGGCGAAGCGGCCGTTGGCGAGCCAGTCGAAGGGCTGCGCGGCGTCCATCATGCCGAGATCGATGAGCAGCGCGTTGAAGGCGCCGTTCACGCCGAGCATTTGTTTCACCCCCACCGCACCGACGAAGGGCGGCAGGATCAAGGGCGCGAGGACGAGCACGCCAAGCAGGCGCTTGCCGATGAAATCGTAGCGGTGCCCGATCATCGCCAAGGGCAGCGCCAGCGCGAGCGTGGCGAGGGTGCTCACCAGGCCGAGCGCCAGCGCGTTCCACAGCCCTTCCTGATAGATCGGGTTCCTGAAAACCGTGAGGATGAAATCCAGGGTGAAATATTGCTCGCCGGTCGCCGTGCGGCCCTCGAAGGCCTGCCTCACCACCATCCCCGCCGGATATACGAAGAACACCGCGAGCAGTGCGATCACGATGCTTGAAACGAGGATGGCGTTGCGGCGTTTCATGGTTTTCGCTGAGCCGCCATCGCGGCGGCTTTGCGGTAATTGGCGCGGAAGATCCCACCGAGTTCCGCGGCGCGGTTCGCGGTGGCGAGGGCATCCTTGGTATCAAGCGTCGGATCGCCCTTGCCGGACGTTTCGTAGCCGACCATCGAAACATCGGAAAACACCGCCATCGCGCCGGGCGGCATACCGGCGTCGATCATGGCACGCCATGCCTGCTTGAGCTCGTGGTGCGAGTCGATGCACATGATTTTCACCAGTTGCCGCAGGGTGTTGAAGGCACCACCGGTCAGCTCGCGTTGATAGGTGAAATTGCCGGGGTCGTGGTAGGGATCCGCATCCGGCATCACGGAGCTGGTTAGAAATTCAGGCGTATAGGCATCACGGCGGATCGGCGTGCGGTGCAGTGCACGTTCCAGCGGGCCTCCCGGCGTGCCGGGTTTCGCGGACCACAGCCGCTGGCCAGGCAGGGTGAGGCAGAACTCGACGAAGGCCTGCGCCACCTCCGGATTCGGCGCGCCTTTCAACACGGCGATCGGATCGCAGCTCAATGTCGTGCCGCCTTGTGGTGCGATCCACACCAGGCGGCGGTTCCCATCGCGGGTGCGCATTTCATCGGAATACGAGCGGCCGTAGAAATCGATGCACATGCCGGCGGCGGCATTGCCCTGCACCACATCGTGCGGGATCTTCGAGGCGCTGTCGGTGAAGTAACGTGCGTTGGCGGCAAGCTTCTGGATCAGCCTCAATCCATTTTCCCAACCGCGGGCGATGGCGGCGTCTCGATCCGATGCTTCCGCTGGCCCGATCTCGCGCAGGATTTCGCTTTGCACGATCAACTCGAATGTCCGCGCCACCGAGCCGCTCTTGGTGGGATCGGCCAGCGCGATGCAGCCGAAGTAACGCGGGTCGGTGAGACAACGCCACGAAACAGGATGCGGGAGTCCGAGGCGCTCCAACACATCCGGATTGTAACAGATGCCAAACTGCGAAACGCAGGTGCCCACCCACAGATGGTTGTCGGGCCAGTAGCGCTCGCCGGTGAAATACTGCGGGACCGGGCCGCCATCTGCGAACCACTCCGGATGTTTCGTGAACACCTCAAGCGGCGCGAAGCGGTCCTTTTTCGCCTGGCCGTTGAAATCCGGCTCGCCGCCGCCGAAGAACAAATCCACGCCAATGCCCTCGCGGCCGGTTTCCGCCGCCGCCTTGAAACCGGCGTCGAGCACCATGCGGATCTCGGAGGTGCCGCCGGGCGTGCGCCAGTCGAGATGGATCGTGCGGCCGGTCCGTTCTTTCCAATGCCGCGCGAAGGCCTCGCCGAATTCCTTGCGGATCGATTCGTTGTGCGGGGTGAGAATCACCAGATGGTCGTCGGCACCGCGCTTGGAAACGCTCACGGTCTCGACGCGCAAAACCAGCGGCAGCGCGACGATCAGCGCCAGCAGCCCGAAGATGAGGAGTGCCCGTGTTTTCAAGAGTCCGTGGGGTTCTTACGCCTGGAGCACCACCACATCGTCGTGGCGGGCATGCAACATGATCGCTTGCCCGCCCGGTTCGTGGATGACGTGCGGGTTCATCTCGACGACCTGCTGGCGGCCTGCCGGAGTGTAGATCCAATATTGGATGCGCTGGCCGAGATAGGTGCGTTCGGAAATTTTCCCGATCACCGGATTGTCGCCGGCATCCTTGTGCAGCCGCCACGCTTCCGGGCGGATCGATAGACGCACCTTCTCGCCCGGCGCAGGTGCCCAGGCCGGGTCGGTGACACGGCCTGTGAGAACGCCGGCTTCCGTTTGCACCGTGGCGATACCCGCGTCCATTCCCAGCAGCGTGCCGGGAATGAGATTCGTTTCGCCGATGAAATTCGCCACGTAGGCGCTCTGCGGATTGCGGTAAACTTCCTCCGGCGTGCCGATCTGGCCGACCCGCCCGCGGGTCAAGACCGCCATCCGGTCGGCCATCGCGAGCGCCTCTTCCTGGTCGTGGGTCACATAGATCGCGGTAAGGCCGTTTTCCTTCACGATGCGGCGGATTTCGCGGCGCATTTCGACGCGGAGCTGCGCGTCGAGATTCGAGAGCGGTTCGTCCAGCAACAGGCATTTCGGCCTGACCACCAGCGCGCGGGCCAGCGAGACACGCTGCTGCTGGCCGCCGGACATCTGGTCGATCGAGCGCCCGCCGAAGCCCGGGAGCTGCACCATCTCCAGCGCCTCCTCGACGCGCCGCTTGATTTCCGCCTTCGGCAGCTTCCGCTCCTCAAGGCCAAAGGCGATGTTCTGCGCCACCGTCATGTGCGGCCACAGCGCGTAGCTTTGAAAAACCATCGCCGCCTCGCGTTTGTGCGGCGGCATGCGGGTCACATCGCGCAGCCCGAAACGCACCGTGCCGCTGGTCGGCGTTTCCAAGCCCGCGATGCAGCGCAGCAGCGTGGTTTTCCCGCATCCCGAGGCCCCCAGCAGGAAAAACAACTCGCCCGCCTCGATGGTGGTGCCGATGCCGTCCAGCGCGCGGACACTTCCAAACTCCTTCACGAGATTTTCCACACAGATCGCTTCCATGGCATTGGGGCTGCGCTATGCTTTCCCTGCTCCGCCCGGTGGCAAGCTCCAAAGCCCCGCAATGCCGGCCAAATTTTTCCAAAGATTCGCTTGCAAGCCCGCCAAGCCAAAGCTAGCAAAGCCTCCCACCCAACCGTATGCTCGGATGGCGGAATTGGTAGACGCGCTAGACTAAGGATCTAGTGGGGCAACCCGTGGAGGTTCGAGTCCTCTTTCGAGCACTTC
>JBMTCD010000153.1:0-9081 GCA_049430545.1 Luteolibacter sp. | reverse complement strand
CCGTTGACCAGGACCCGGAACTCCTCGTTGTCCCAGGAGTCGAAACGGTGGAAGTAGAACGAGACGGTCACGTTGTTCGCGTCGCTGCCAGACAGGTCGAAGTCTTTGCCGGTGGACGGTTGGGCGGTTTTGCCGAATGGGCCGAGGAAGGAACCGGCGACTCCGTTGATCGATCCGAGCGGCTCCGACGACCAGCCGCTCGGACCGCCATCGAAATCATCCGCAGCGATCGGTTCCGGCTCACGGTAGGCGACCGTGTAGCGGCCCACCTTGGCAGGGGTGTAGAAGTCGGAGAACTCCGCTGAGGGTGCCTTGACGCGCTCGAACCACCAGATGCTCAGGTTGTTTGCTCCGGGAGTCGCGTTGACCGGGATGATGGCGCCGCCCCGCGCCGCGGTTTCACCTGCGACGAACGGATCGATGTAGGCGGACGGGGAATAACAGCTGCCCAAGGCGATGTATCCTGCGGGCGAGTAGTCGCCGGGAGGTGCTTCGATCCGGTCGCCCACGAAGACATGGCCGGTGAGCGGCGCGCCGCCGTCGCCTTCCATGAAGCCTTCGCTGCCGTCGGCCTGGGTGAGAAGGTTCACATACCAGACCCCGCCGTTGTCGCCGGTGAACTTGAGGAGCGTGCGGTTTGCCTGGTCGCCGCCGGTGCCGAGACCCACCACGAGACGCTGGCTGACCGTGTCGATGAAGGCCTCCGCTGCGGAGGGATCGTCCTGATAGACGATTTGCGGGATGCGGCCGCCCTCGAACTTGAGGCCGAGACCGTTCTCCACGCTGCTGCCACCCGTGGTCACGGTGTAGGATGCGAACGAAGTGATGTCCGCCGGCCAGACCTGAAGATATTTGTTCAGTGACTTCGGCCACTGGATGGCAATACCCGGCGCGGCACCCGCCGTATCGCCGATCGCGGCATCGAGGCTTTCCAGCCAGTAGAACACGACGCGGTCCTCGATGTCGTTCTCGCGCTCGGCATAGTAGGCGAGCGAGCCGTCGGGACGCGAGGTGGAACCGTAGAATGAAACCTGATCCGAGGCATCGCTGGAGCTGACTGGAAAGGCGATCAGGTTTTCATCCGGTTCCGGGCGGATCTCGCGACCGAGTTCGACCGTGAGGGTCTTCGGGCGTGCGGCCTGCTCGACATTGACGATGTCCGCGCCCAGAAACTCATGGGTGCCGTCTTCCAGCAGATTGCCCAGATACTCGACGAGAATCCGGCCGGTCTGGTTGTAGGCGTGGAGTTCGCCGATGCCATTGGTTTTTTCAAACCACAGCGTGCGGAGGATCTCGGTGGCTGTCGAGTTGGGGTCGGCCTGCGAGCTGCCCACCACCACGTATTCCTCGCTCACGGTCTCCGGGAACACATTGCTGTAAACCGGGTTCACGGTGACGATGCGGCCGGATGGAATGGTCACCCGCGGGCCGTTGAAGCTCTTCTCGGTCCAGAAGATCGTGCGCACCGGGGTGGAGGTGGCGGAGGAGACGACGAAGCTCTCCTGATAGAAGATATAATTGTTGGTGGCCGGGTCCGGCACGCTGGAGCGCCAGGTGATCCCCACCTTGCCCGGAGTGTTCGCGAACACCCGGCGGGCGTGCGGGCTGTAATAGTAATCCGGCAGCACGCCCTCCGGCAGGGGTGCCACCGCGGCAGGCGCACCTGTCCGGTAATCGACGGGTTCCGCGCCGCTGGGATTGAAGAGGTTCTCGCCCGGAGCCACCGGTTCCGCACGCCAGTAGGTGGCGGGATCGGCGATCGTCGTTTTCAGTCCGGAGGCGTTCACGATCGACGTCGGCGGGGTGATCGCATCGCCGAAGGAATAGCGCGGCACGCCCGAGGCGAAGGTGGTGCCGATGGACGCGCTCTGCAGGATCACGCCACCGCCGGGCACGATGGCCGATGGATAACCGGCAGGAAGCGGTCCGGCCGAGCCGCCGGCTTCGACGACGTTCGAGAACTGCGGCGTGAGCAGCGGCGGGCCAGTTGGGGAAACGGCGGGACCCAGCGGGGCGAGCTGGGCCGGATTGCCGGGCGGAATCCGCTGGCTGAGCCGGTTATAAACGCCGCTCTCGATTTCATACTGGGCGGATGCATGGCCCGGAATGGCGGTCATGCCGGCCAGGATGGCCAGACAAAGCCTCGCGGTGCGGCGGATGAAAGGTGTCATGGTCGGGAACGCTTCGTGCTGGAGGAGGCGGAAGGTTTCATTGGCCAGCCCCGAGCAGCTCCTCGAGTTTTTCCAGGCGCTGCTCCAGCTCCTTGATGCGCGATTCCTTGAGCGATGATTCCTTCTCTAGCTGCAGCATCTTGCGGTTGAGTTCCTGGGTCGCGGAGACGTTGAGCATCGAAATGGCGTTGTAGTCCACGCTGCGCAGGTCATCGACCTCGCGGCCGTAGACGAAGACCCGCTCGTCGGTGGGATCCAAGTCGAGGCGGAAACCGTCGTTTCGGACGGCAATCACCTCGCGCACCGAGTCGTTGCCGGTATCGAGTATCCGAACGCGCTCGCCCACCTCGAGGTCGCTGCGCATCAGGACCCATCCGTTTTTCACGGTGGCATTGCGGTAGAGGTCCGGCACCACGCCGCTGCGGCTGTGGACCGCCTCTGGGAACACGGATTCGACCTGCTGGGCGATCACCTTTTTGTGCAAGCCGCCGCCTCCTTGGATTTTGTCCCTCATCTCGTAGTCGGTGATCTGGATGCCAGAGAGTGTTTCAAGGTCCCGCGCGCCATCGGAGGTTCGGAGGATGTTCTTGAGCCGGGCGTCCGAGGAGATGTCCACCTGCGCGCAGAGGATGTGGCCACTTGCCTTGATGGAGAGCGGGATGTTGGTGTAGTTGCTGTTGTCACCATTGCCGCCATTGGTGGTGAGGCGGCCGAAGGATTCGTAGGAGGCGGTGGTGTCCGAAACATTCAGCCTTGCCTGCGTATCGGTGGTTCCGACGCCGACGATTCCGCCCGGCGTGATGCGGAAGGCGGGGTTGAACGAGCTGTCCGTGCCGGCTCCGCCGCCGATGCCGAAGTTGCTGGTGTTCGGCACGTAGCCGATCGACCACACGGCTTGGCCACTCCTCACCATGTTGATGTGCTGGGCCGCGGAGCTCGCGCGGGTGGTCCGCAGCGCTCCATGGTAGCTATTGTCGGCACTCACGGAGTTATCTCTGGCGTGGATGGCTCCGACCGCCTCGATGGTGGTGCTGGGCGCGGCGGTGCCAAAGCCGGCGCGGTTTGAGGTGTCGATGCTGATTGCCGAGTTGCCGGTTCCGGACTGGAGATGGAGCTTGCCGCTCACGGCGCGCAGCACCGTGTCGTTTGCGGCGGCCGCGTTGGACCAGGCGCCGCTTGTGGTGGCCAGCGAGAGGTTGGCCTGGGCCGCGCCGCCCGCGTTCACGTTGATGCCGGGATTGGCGGAGTTTTGCACGATCAAGCCGCCGCCGTTGACGTGGAGCTTGCCGGCGGGCGCGCTGGTGCCGATGCCCACATTGCCGGTGCCCTTCACCCGCATATGCTCGGTGAAGCTGGACGAACTGCCGTAGCCGAGTGCGATGTCCGCAGTGTTCGACGGGGAAAAGAGCTGCAGCAAGTTGCTTTGGACTCCGAAGCCGTATTTCGAGGAGTTGCCTGAGCCGAACAGCGCGATCTTGTCACCGAAGGTATCGCCGAAGCTCAGCGAGACCGCGGGATTGCTTTGCCCAATGCCCACGTTGCCGGTGCGGTAGACGTTTTCGTTGTTCAGCCCGCTGGGCGTCCACAGACCGATGGTTTTGGCGTCCAGCTTGCCTGCCGTGATCGCGGAATCGAGAATCTTGCTGGTGGTGACGGCATTATTCTGGATTTTGGCGGTGGTGACCGCGTCGCTTTTCAGGCTGTTGGTGGTGACGGACGAGTCACCCAGCATGGCGCTGGTGATGGCCCCGCCGAGCACGCCTTCGGCGGTCTTGGCACGCAGTGTGAAGGCCCCGCTCACCAGTTGCTGGCGCGGGACGATTTCCAGATCGGCCGTGGACGAATTTCCGTCATCCACCGTGATGCCCAGGTAAAGCGCCTCGCCGGATGAGGAGTTCACCACATCAGAGAGCGTCACGAAAGGCGTGAGAGCGGGGGCGCTGGGGCCAGGCAATCCCTGGACACCGGTGCCGTTGCCGATCAGCACGCTGAACTCGCCGGCGGAGATGGTCACCGTCTGGGTCTCCGCATAGATGGCATCGCCCTCGCCAGGCGAGTGGTAAAGGCGGAAGGTGACCGCCCGGTTGACCGGATTGACGTTGCCGATCAGGGTGCCTCCGGCATCGCTCACGCGGCCTTGGTAGCTCATCAGGGACGGCACCGCCACGCCTTGCGCATGGAGGGCAGGGAGCAAGGCGAGCAGGGGAAGGGCGGCGGCCCGGCGGCGGAGGATGGATGGAAGTTTCATGGAACGAGTGAAGGATGGAAGCGTGGTGGGTTTCAGGGTTGAGAAATGCCTTGGATTTCCGCGGTTTCGGAGATCCGGCCCATGATGAAGGTGCCGCGCACCTCGAGCGGCCGGCTGTTCAATCCGGTGATGGTTTCGGCATAGCTGCCGCCCAGCACGGTGGTTCCCCAGCCGCTCACACTGACACCGGATGGCGGAGTGGCGGTGAATTCGAATGAGCAGGTCCGCTGGATGCTGTAGCTTTCCTCGCCCTCGGCCACCGGGGTTTTGAATGCGGCATTCAGGTTGTCATGATCCGGATGGTAGGCGTGGACGAACGGGTTGGTGGGATCGTTGTGCGGAATGGAGATGTTCCAGCTCACGGTCGATCCGGTGGCGACCGCCCCGCTGCCGCCGATGGCCTGATCCAGGGGAAGCTGGCAGGAAACATAGCGCCGGGGCTCGATGTCCGATTGCCCGGATGCCAGCACCAGATTCTCCTTCACCGCGATGCCCGGCGGGTTGCCCTCGGATGTGAGACGGCCGGTGAAGGCCTGGGACAGCAGCCTCGGCGTGCCGGCTGAATCCACATGCACCAGAAAGGCCAATGGAAACGGCTGCGAGGTGGTCGATCCGGAACCGCCCGGAACCTGGCTTACCACATGGGTCACCTGCACCCTGGCACCCCACAGCCCGGCGGGAGTCGCGGCTTCCGCTGTGACGGGAATCCGGACGTCCGTGAGGCCCGCCGCATCCTTGATGCGCAGAAGCGAGGCGTAGATACCGGTGGGGGATGTCACTTGGGAGCGGTCCAGGCCAAAATCCAGGTTCAGCCGGCCGGAGGCGTCCACGGTCACGGCGAAACCGCTCTGCACCGGTGTCTCGTCGTAGCCGCCGGTGCTGCTGTTGAACACCCTGCGGGTGAGCGGCACTCCTCCCACCACGCCGGGCTGCCCGGCCGGTGCCACTTCGGAGGAATCCAGCGAAACGTTGAGCGTCATGCCCGCGGTCGAGCGGTTCATCACACCCACGGTCATCGTGTTCAGGGTCCGGCCGAAGGCGAGTCCGTCGTCTCCGGCGACTTCGTATTCGAGCGCTGCCGTGAAGTCGCTCACGGTCGGGATCTGGAACCAGTAGGCCTTGTTGGGGTCCATCCGCTCGCCGGGCGGATTCACCAGCATTGGGTTGGCGGAGCTCAGCTCGCCGCCGATGTATTTGTAAATCTGCGCCCCGGGTGCCAGCACGGTGCTTGCCGCCGATGGATAGCTGGCGAAATACGCACTCATGGTCGGTGAGCCGCTGACTCCGGTTCCAGCCGCGGGAAAGCCGAGGAAATTCGCTCCGGAGATCAGCCAGGTGGCCTGTGGCGGGAGGGCTTTTTGCTTGATCCTCACCGAAGTCGCGCCCGAGCAGCGGATGAGGTAGGCGGAGTTTCCGATCATCTTCGAGAGCAGCCGCTCGTCGGGATCGTTGCGCTTCCAAGCCGTCCATTCGTCGCTGTTGGTGGTGGGTGTGGAAGGATTGGTGGTGAACTGGATCTGGTCCGGGTTCGGATTCCACCGCCAGACCTCGGTCACCGCCGGATAGGCGGCGAACAGCTCATCGACGCTGGCATGGCTGGCGTCCCCCGCCAGCCAGACACCGTTCCAGCCGGTGACCAGGCTATACTCGCGGGTGATCCATTGGGCGGACACATTCCCGGCGGCCAGCGCCATGAGAAGCGATGCGGCAAGATGGGTTTTCATCGGACGGAGAGTCGGTAATAGGTCTTGGGCCCGGCTTGCGGTGTGAACAGTTGGAGGATTCCGCTGGTGGTGGCCTGATAGAGGCGCGCCGGTGCCGGGGCTCCCGCGGGGGTGAACTCCGCCGCGCTCCAGTTCTGCAGGTCCGTGCTGCTTTCCAGCTCGTAGATCCGGCCGTAAAGCCCGTAGAACTCCAGTCTCGCGCCTGAGGGGGTGATTTCCTTGATTTCCAAGCTCAGCCGCGATTGGGGATCGCCCGCGCCGGTTCCGGCGAGGTATTCGTTCCAGTTGATCACGCCATCGCCGTCCAGATCGCCGTTGCGGTCCACCAGCGACAAGTCCCAGCCATCCAGCCCGGGCAGCTTGCCGGCCTCGTAGAGTTGGGATTCCTCCCAGGCGTCCGGCAGTCCGTCGCCGTCGCTGTCCACCCCGAGTGTCAGGTCAAGCCGCCGGCGGTCCGCCGCACTGCCCACTTTGGCCGCGGTTTTCATCTCGATCGGCTGGTAGAGAAGGCCGTTCACGCTCACTGAGAGCGAGTAGTCACTGCCGGTTTTCAATGCCGCCGAGCTATAGGCGCTGGTGGCCGCGCGAAACATGTCGATGCGCATCCGCAGCTGGTAGCCGCCGCCGGAGGCGGTCATGGACTGCCTGAGGATCTCCCGCCCGTTCTGATAGAGGATCACCGAGCATCCTTCCGCCGGCAGGCGCTGGCCGTATGAGTCCTTCACATCACCGAAGACCGTGTAAAACGGAGCTGGCGGAAAGGCTTGCAGCGGGGCCGCTGACAAAAACAGGGACACAAGCCCGCAGGCCACGCGCGTCGGTCCGCCGCGCGGATGCCGGAAACGACGGGAGCACCTGTATCTCATTGTCATGTCGTGTTCATCACAAACGGTGGGGGTTTTTCGGTAAAGCATAATCCACGACCCTCGGAAATTCGCGGCTGCGGCCAAACCCGGCGGCACGGCACGGGGCTGCGATTGCGCTGCAAGGCACTGAAATCCGGCGGCTGCTGACGCAGTTGTGTTCTGAGACCTGTCGCAACATCCGCACGCGGTCCGAGTGGCTGTGCCGTCAGGACTTTGCTTTTGGGGTGAGGGCTGTTGAAAAAGCCATTGGCCTGACCGGAGGACGGAGGAATGGGTGGTGGCCACAGTTCGAAAGCCCCGCCGGACAAGCTCGCGGGTTTTCCGGACGGTTTGGCTATGGGATTCAGAACTCCACCACCGCGCCGGTCTCGCCGACCTCGATGCTGCCGTTGTGGATTTTTTGCAGGCTTTCCCGCAGGGCCGCCCCGGCTTCGGGTTCGCCGTGGACGAGCCAGACGCGCTCCTTGGGGCCGGTGGTGCGGTTGAAATAATCGATGAGTTCCGAGTGGTCGGCGTGGCCGGAGAAGGAATCGACGGTCTCGATTTGTGCGCGCACCTTGTAGCGGCCGCCGAGGATGGGGACTTCCTTTTCGCCGTCGCGGATGCGCCGACCGAGCGTGTTGACGGCGCAGAAGCCGACGAAGAGCACGGTGGTCTTGGGATCGCCGATGCGGTTCTTCAAATGGTGCAGGATGCGGCCGGCCTCGCACATCCCGGAGGCGGAAATGATGATGGCGGTGCCCTCAATGTCGTTGAGCGCCTTGGAACCCTTGACCGAGCGCACGAGCGTGAGGTTTTCGAAACCGAAGGGGTTCTGTTTCTCGAACAAGGCCCGGTAGACCTCGTCGTTGAAGGCGTCCGGATGGAGCCGGTAGATCTCGGTGGCGCTGACGGCCAGCGGGCTGTCCACATAGACGGGCACGTGCGGAACGGCGCCGCTTTCGAACAACTCGTTGAGCATGTAGAGCACCTGCTGGGTGCGCTCGACCGCGAAGGACGGGATCAAAATCTGGCCGCCGCGCTTCATCGACTTGCGGATGATTTCCGCGAAGTGCTCACCCATGCCGGGCGGCGCCTCGTGCTCGCGGCCGCCGTAGGTGCTTTCCATGAGCAGGAAATCGATGTCATGCGCGGGCACCGGATCGCGCAGCACCTCGTTTTTTCCGCGGCCGACATCGCCGGAGAACAGGAAGCGTTTTCTGCGGCCGTCCGATTGGTCGTTGATCTCTAACAGAACCTGCGCGCTGCCGAGGATGTGCCCGGCGTCGATGAAGGTGAGCATGACGCCGTCGGCGATCATGAGCGGGCGGTCGTAGCCGAGGGTGACGAACTGGCGCAGGCAGCGCTCGGCGTCCTGCTCGGTGTAGAGCGGGTCGATCACGCCGAGGCCGTTGCGCTGGCGGTGTTTGTTGAGCCAGCCGATGTCGCTTTCCTGGATGCGCGCGGAATCGGCGAGCATGATCTGGCACAGGTCACGGGTGGCGTGGGTGGCGTGGATGTTGCCCTTGAAGCCGCTCTTGGTGAGGTTGGGCAGGTTGCCGCTGTGGTCGATGTGCGCGTGGGAAAGCACCACGCAGTCGATTTCCTTCGGGTCGAAGTGGGGGAAGCAGCAGTTGATTTCGTGGGCCTGGGCGCGCGCTCCCTGATAGAGTCCGCAATCGAGAAGGATGCGCCTGCCATTCACTTCAATGAGGTGCTGGGAGCCGGTGGTGGTGCCGGCGGCACCGCAGAATTTCAGTTTCATGATGTGCGTTTTTGTGGCGGGTGAATGTGATATCCGAGGGTTTTGGAAAACACGAGCGAGTCGCGTCCGCTGGCTTCGAACTGCGCGCGGCGGCGCTGCGGCAGCGCCTCGACGCTGGCCTGTGTGTAGCCGAGGCCGGTGAAAAAGCCGGCGGCGCGGTTGGTGAGCGCGAACACGCGCGGGATGCCGCGCGCGGCGGCCAACTGCTCGGCGTGGGCGACGAGTTGTTTGCCGTAGCCGCGGGCCTCATGCGCCTGTTTCACATACAGGCACGCGACCTCTGCGCATTTCTCGGCAGGATACGGGTGCAGGGCCACGCAGGCGACCA
>JBMTCD010000152.1:0-9084 GCA_049430545.1 Luteolibacter sp. | reverse complement strand
CCAGACCCTCGAGGAAATGAACGAGAAAGATGAATGGGAAGACGAGCAGGAAGATGAAGACGATGAGGAAGATGAAGAGAAGGACGAGGAAGAGTAAGCGGCAAAGATTACCCACCTATTCCTGTGAAATCCCAACTCATCAAATACGGCGACACCGTCTTTGAATACCTGCCAGACGACGAAGCTGCCGAATTCTGGGTGGTCACGGCCTGCAACCCCGATGGCAGAACCGCCGACCCCGGCGACAACCTGCTTGCCGATTCGCTGCTTCAGGCCGATATCGGGAAATTGAAGCTGAATGCATTCCGGATCATCGGGATGTCCCGCGATGAATCGCATGCGGAGCCCGGTTGGGGAATCGAGTGCGACGAGCAAACCGCGCTGGATCTCGGCAGGCGTTACAACCAAGAGGCCGTGTTTCACTTCACCGAAAGAGGCATCGACCTCGTTGACTGTAAGAACGGAAAACGCCAGCCGCTGGAAAACCCCGCCTCACGCATCCGCGATCCGCGGCAGCACCGCCATTTCAGCCTGTTCATCGGCTCTCCTCCCGGCCGCATGGTCGTTTGTGCCGATGATCCCTCGCGCGAAGACGAACTCGACCTCATCTGCGCCGCGCCCTTCGCAAGAAGGAAAAGCCCCTGCCCAAGCCGCTCGCCAGCGGCGTGGCCGGAGCCTGATTTCTGCTGTGTTCAAGCATAGGCTGCGCAGCCGCGGTGGATCCACTCCTCCGCGGCTGTCATACTGCCGGACTTGAATGGCGGGCATCGACAACCCCCTGGATTGACCTAGGCTGCGCTCATGCAAACGGCTCCGTCACTCACCGCACTCGGCAAATGCCCGGAGCTGGGCATGGAGTGCGCGGTGGGCGCGATCGATCAGGAACTCCGCCTGCTCTGGCAGCAGGACGACGCCCGCACCAATGCCTCGTTGATGAACCTGGTGGTTTATTCGGAAAAACCCGGAGCCCTGCAGGAAAATTCCGCCATTGTGAGGGATCTGACGCGCGAACATGCCTGCCGGGCGATCCTGGTGGAAATCGACCGCCGCGAGAGGCTCGCCGGCATCCGTGCCTGGGTCACCGCCCACTGCCATCTCGCCCACGGGCAAAAGACCGTCTGTTGCGAACAAATCGCGTTTTACCTCACCGGTGTGGTCACCGGTCGTTTCCGCAACACGGTTTTCGCCCACCTCAACTCGGACCTGCCCTTGGTGTTCTGGTGGCGGGGCGAACTCTCCGATATCCTGACCGAGCGGCTCGTCGCGGTGATCGACCGCCTGATCGTTGACAGTGCGTGCTGGGCGAATCCCGCCGCGTCTTTCGACCGCATTGCCAAGGCCGCGCGATCCAACAGCGATCTGGTTTTGCAGGACCATGAATGGACGCGCAGTTGGCAATTCCGGGTGGGTCTGGCCGGCATTTTCGAGGATGCCGCCGCGCAGCAAATGCTGCCTGACATCGAAAGCGTGCAGATCGTCCATCATCCCGCACACCGGAATTGTGCGCTGCAACTCCTCGCTTGGCTGGCCGAACAGGCCGGCTGGACGGATGCCGGGGATGGAGCGCTGGCATTCCGCAGCCGCCATGGACGGCCCATCCGCGTCGATTGCATGGAGGATGCCGCCGCCCCACCGGTTTCTTCGCTCGTTCTGCGGGCTGGGGAGAGCTGCGCAAGTGTCCAACAGGCCGCCGGGGCCACCCATGTTGAGCGGTCCTTCGAGAGCCCCGGCTACCGGATTTCCTCGTTTGGTCCCGCCGATCCCGCTTCACCGGGCGAGCTGGTGGGCCTGCAACTCGCCCGCGCCGGAAGAAACACGCTGTTCCACAAAATCCTGCCGCGCTTCAAGAAGTTGCTGGCCAGATGAACCAATGAAAAAGCCGCCGAGTCCATGGCCGAGCATAGCATCGCGAATCCTGGCGAAAAGCCGCTGCCGCGCTGTTCCATCTGCTCGTTGATAGAAATCAATACGCAGAAAATTGCTTAATCTTTCTTAAAAACCTGAATAGTTACGAAATCTGTTAAAATGTGTTCTCTGACCCCATTTTCCTCATGGTCCGGTGACGACGAGGCGGACGAACTTTCTGCCCTCGTATGGACTGGGGAATGTGTAGGTCACTTTGTTGCCATTGATGATCACCGCATCACCTGCGGGTTCAGTGAGCCAGGCTCCGGTGAGTGAGTCGGAGGACTCCACCCGGAAGTCGTCGGGATAAGATCCGGAATAATCTGCGGCATGGGTCCAGGTGATGGAAATTCCCTCGGTGTCGTGGGTGACTGATGGCAGGGATGTTGGTCCGTTGGTGTCTGTAGCGCCGCCGAGAAAATACTCAACGCCGTTTGGCACACCATCGCCGTCGTGGTCTTGATCGATGCCACCTTCTGTCTCATTCAGATGTTGCCAGAGGGCAAAACCAGAGAACGGGGCGATGTAGGTGACCTCGTTGTCAAAACTGGTCGATGCCTGATTGCCCTCTTCCACGACATTTCCGGCAATTGACAGTGCGACCGTGCCACTGTTTGCCATACCACTCACGGCCACAAGATAGCTTCCCGCGCTGCCAGTCACTTCCGCCGTGGTTGCGCCTGCGCTGCCACCGATCGTCACATCGGAACTGTCGAAGCCTGTGACTGGCGAGCTGAAGACCACGGTGAAATAGATTGGCGAATCGGACGCCGGGTCGGCCTGGTCATAGGACTGCTCCACCGCGACCGAGGGGCTGCTCCCGGCGATCGTCAGTTCACCGCTGAGCGGGTTGAAGCTGGCCTCGCCAAGAGCCGGGTCGATTTCGATCACAAATCCGGAGGCGATATCCAACGAGAGGGTATCGAACAAATCGACGGTAATGCCCCCCGTCGGCGTGTGGTTCGGTGCCGCCTTGATTTGCAGGGTGCCACCGCGCAGGATGATTCGATCGGCGGTAATTGTATCATGGGTGCTGGGTGCCTGTTTGTCCACCTCCAGAACCAAGGTGCCGGACTCCATCAGAAAGTTTCCATCGACCTCGATTTCTCCGGGGGAGAAACCCGGCAGCACGGTGCCGCCATCGACCACCAGATCGTTTCCGTCGGCCGCCGCGCCGCTGACGGTGAATGAGCCGAGGAGGAATCCACCCGGGCCCACGACGAGGGCGCCGTTGCGGTAATCGATCCCTGTCGCATCGGCGGCATCGCCGATGTAGGCTGCCGAAGCTGCATCGATGGTCGCCACGCCGTCCTTGAGGATCAAGTATGCGGTTGTGATCGAGTCGGGACGTATCCAATTGCCAAAAGCATCGGCGCGGGCGCCCACGGAAAGTCTGGCTCCCTCCGAGACAGTGAGGCTGGCACTGCCGCCCGGGTTGGTGAAAAACGGCATCTCCGGATTGTACATCGGATATGCCGTGGCACCGAGATTGGCATATTCCAGCGCGGCAGTCGTGCCTTCGCCGGAAATGACCACTCCGGCTTGGCCACTCGTCGAGGTCGCGCCGTTCAACGAGCCGGTCCAGGTTGAGCCATTGTTGACGGTGAGGGAGCAGGGGTCAAATGGCGGTGGCGCGCCGTCAAAACTGAAGACACCTTCACCGATTTGGATCGATAACTGGTGAGCGACGGCCCCCTCGGTGAGCGTTATGGCGCTGTTGCCGCTCTCGCCGCCGACGATGAGGCTTTGGGAATATTGAAGTGTGTCCTCGTTAGTCGGGCCCCATGTGCCGCCGCTCATCGTGAAGGAGGAGTCCTCGTTCAGATACCACGACGAGTGCCTTTGGGTGGAGCCCGAGATGTTCACATCCACGGGGCCTGCCAGCGTTGCGCTGAGGTAATCCACGGTGGAGCTGCTTGCCGTGAAGGTGGACCGGTTGACATGCCCGCTGATGCTGAAGCTCTGCTGCAAGGGATAAGCGAATTCCCCCTCACCCACCAATGACCCGCCGATCAGGGAGGCCCCGGCGGTGATTGAGAACGAGTATTGGTCCCATGCCGGTGTGGGCGCCGCGGATGCGCGAATCCCGAATTCATTCTTACACGACAAGACCGATCCGGCACCCGAAGCAGACACATTGAGGGTGGCATCCGCTCCAAGGGCAAGCAGGGGCGGGAGCCGGATTTCCGCTCCTCCCGTCACGATGGCAGAATGGGACGCACCATTCAGTTGCAGGGAGGTGAAGTTTCCCGCCCCGCCATCGATCAAGGCACCGCCATCTGCGGACCAATCCATTTGCACCGAACCGTCGACACCATAGAGCGAGCTTGTTGTCCGGAGTCCGCTGAACAAGACCTGTCCGCCGCTCGTCCCGACCACGCGGAGGACATTGTCATGGCCATCAAAGTAGGTGTTGTTCAAAAAGGAAACCTGTGCATGGTCGCTGGCTTTGGCGAAGGTTCCGGAAAGGTCGGACATCCATGATGCCTCGTTGACCGTCAATGTGGGGTCGTCGGGCGTGGCACCATTGCCACTGGCCCGAAACATGACGAGCGGGTCGGCCCCTGCGAGCTTGCCGGAGCTTGTGATGGCGTCTGCGGCGAGCGAGCTGTTTCCGCCGCTGGCGTCCACGTCGAAAACCACACCGGTCGGTTTGGTCAACGTGACGTTGCCCATGATGAGTTGGCCACCCGTCTCACAGCGGAAAACCGCTGCATTGCCCGTATTGGCGGCGCTGGGATGAAGGGTGAATTCATAATCGGTTTCGCCGGAAAGCGAGGCACGGGCATCCTGGCGCAGCAGCAAGGGCGACAGCGGCCCCGCGCCTTCGCGTTCGATGGTCGTGCCCCCGGTGTTGGTGAGGTTCAACTCGGAGCCTCCGGCGTCTCCGGTGATCTGGATCGCGGATTGCATGTGGAAACCCGAGCTGCTAGAGCTGTCTCTCAGGCGGATTCCACGGGTGTTGACCACGGTGCGGTCGAAGTCGATCGATGAGCAATCCAGCGTGATGGCAGGCGCGCCCGTCGGATTGCTGAGACGCAGGCTGCCCGGTGGATCGGACGGGTCGTCCGGGGCACCATCGAAATGGAGGATATTGCCATCGTAGAAATTGAGCCGGGCCAGCACCGGATCGATTGGTGGCGGCGAGAAACCGGCGGCCGCGGCGGTTTTGATGGTCATGTTCCGCGCCGGAGTGGCCAGAGACGTGCCGTCGAATAATCTCGTGCGGAACGTCAGGTAAGTTTCGTTTCCCGGAGTGATCGGTGATTCCAGCGGTGCGGTCAGGTCTGTCCAAAGGACGGGATTCCAGAATGAGCCGGCATCCAGCGCCGTGCCACTGTTGTCGATCGTTTGGTCGAATCGCAAATTATCTCCCGGGGCGGCGTCGACACGGGTGAGGCATGATGTCATGCAAAGGATCCAAATGCGGGTGCCGGGTGCCATTTTCATGTTAACGAGAGTTGCGTAAAGTCAAGTTAAATTGAATTTCCTCGCTGCATTTTCAGGCAACATGAACATGTTGCAGCATTCGGCTTGTGAATCGTCAAGCCATAAATGATTGATATCAATGGGTTCCCCGCATTCTAACATTTGGTCCAGTCCATCGGCTTGTCGCTGGAGTTAGCGGTCTCGTTTGACACTGTCTATTTGACGGTTCAAGGGGCTGGGGGGCTTTGGGCAATTTCGCGCCGAGCTGGGGCCCGGCGTTCCCGGTGGTTCAGCTGCGCTTCACCATCGTCTCGCAGGCCTTGAGGTCGAGTTTGCCGGAGGCGAGGACGGGGATTTCGGGGACCGGGACGATCTGCTTCGGGCACCAGAGCGAGGGCAGGCCTTCGTCGAGCAGCTTGTAGCGGAGGTCGATGCATTCCTGTTCGAGCGCGGGGCCGGCGATGGTGGAGAGGAGCAGGATGGCCTCGCCCTTGTGGTCGTCCGGCACGCCGACGATGGCGATCCGGCGTTCGGCTTCGGCGTCCAGGCCGAGCACCTTGTTGACGGCGGCCTCGACGGTTTCGTGGGGCACCATTTCGCCGGCGATCTTGGAAAAGCGCGAGATGCGGCCCTCGATGTAGAGGAAACCATCGTCGTCCACGCGGCCGACGTCGCCGGTGCGGAACCAGCCGTCCTTGAGGACTTCGGCGGATTTTTTCGGATCGTTGAGGTATCCGGGGAAGATGTTGGAGCCCTTGAGCCAGATGATGCCTTGGTGGTCGATGGGGACCTCGCGGTCGGTGGCGGGGTCGGTGATGCGGATGGCGATGCCGGGGAGGAGCTGGCCGACGGAGCCGTGGCGCGAGGAAGGGAGCAGGGCGGCGTCGTTTTCCGGCTCGGGGTCGGGCAGGTTGACGTTGGTGGCGGGCGAGGTTTCGGTGAGGCCGTAGCCTTCCTGAGGACGGATGCCGAATTTGTCCTCGAAGGCGCCGGCGAGCGATTGGGGGAGTTTTTCCGCGCCGGTGACCACGAGCTTGAGCGAGGCGAGCTGGGCGGGGTCGATGCGCTTCATGTAGCCGCGCAGGAAGGTGGGTGTGGCGAGCAGCAGCGTGACCTGGTGGAGGGCCACCAGCTCGGCGAGGCGCTTGGTTTCCAGCGGGCTCGGGTAGGTGACGAGGTCGATGCCCTCGAGCACCGGATACCACAGCGTCACCGTGCAGCCGAAGGAATGGAACAGTGGCAGGCAGCCGAGGACCGACGAGCCTTCCGGCATGTCGAGGCGCGAGGCGAACTGGGTGACGTTGGCGAGCACGTTGCGGTGGCTGAGCACCACGCCCTTGGGCTGGCCGGACGAGCCGGAGGTGAAGAGCAGCGCGGCCTCGTCGTCGCCCTTGCGCTTGTTGAGGCCGAGCAGGAAGCCGATGAAGCCGACGGGCAGCAGTTGGTTGAGGATGGCCCACTTGATCGCCTTGCGTTTGAGTGTGGGCAGGACGCGCTCGATGAGGATGAGGTCGCGGTTGGGCGGCCACGGGAAGGTGGAGACCTTCCTGACAAAGGGATCGGCGGTGATGAAGCGGTCCACGCCGGACTGTTGGATGCACGAGCGGACCGCCTCGGGGCCGGCGGTGAAGTTGAGGTTGACGGGGGTTTTGCCGGCGAAAACGACGGCGAGGTTGGCGATGAGCCCGCCCTTGCCGGGCGGCAGCACGATGGCGACGCGCGGTTGGTCGGTTTCCTCGCGGATGTATTTCGAGAGCGCGATGGCGGCGGCGAGAATGCGGTCGAAGCCCAGTTCGGTGTCGTCGGAGCCGTCGAGGATGCGGTGGGTTTTGGCGTGGCGGCGCAGGCCGGTGAGCAGGGCCATGGCAAGCGAGCCGCCGAAAACCGGGCGGGCGCGGTAGGCTTCCTCGGCGGCTTCGAGCAGCGATTGGCGGTAGGTGGCGGGGCTGGCCTTGTCGGCGGGGACCGGCACGCCGATGACGATGACGAACGGCGGCTGCGCGGTGCGGCGCTCGATGCAGAGGCCGGAGCCCCGCGGGCAATCGACGGCGACCGGCAGCACCGGCAGGCCGAAGGCACACATCGTCTTGAGATGCGCGGCGGGGATGTGGCAGGGAGTGGCATTGCGCACGGCAGCGCGGCCGGGCACGTAGATGAGGACCCCGCCATCGGCGAGATATGGCTTGAGTTGCTCGCCGGCCACGGCCGGCGCGGCATCGCTGGAGCTGAACATCGCGCCGGAGCCGGATTTTTCCAGATAGGCGCGCATGCCGGGGTCGTGATACGCGCTTTCCTCCACCAGCCAAGTGATCTTGCGGCCGGCGAACAGGCGTTCGAGCTGGAGCAGTTGTTCGAAATTCAGCCGGCCCGGAATGACCAGCGCCCCGCTATGCGGGATGCGGTCCTTGTGCATGATCTGGATCGAGGCGGATGACATGGGAAGTGAAACGTGGGGTGCGGCTTGAAACCTGTCACACGGCGCGGATTTATACCGGATCGCGCGGCGGTGAAACGGATTTTCCCGCAGCCGGTGTGCGGCTCATGATTCCCCGATGGGGATGGCCCGCGGTGGCGGCTCGTTGAAGCCGCCGTTGTCGGCGAGGTTCTGCTTAATGAGAAACCAGATCGCGATCGCCAGAAGCAGAGACAGAACCTTTGCGATCCAGTTGTTCGACAGGTTGAATTTGTTCGACAGGTGGAATTTCATGGGTGGATTTGCCGGTGAGGAAAATATCGGCGAGGCGGTCGCGGAACTGTTGCTCGGTGAGATTGCGCGAGAGCTGGCCGTTCTCGCAGATCGAGATGCCGCCGGTTTCCTCGCTGACGACGACCGCCACGGCGTCGGTGCGCTCGGTGAGGCCGATGGCGGCGCGGTGGCGCAGGCCGGTCGAGCGGTCCTGCATTTCGCGCTCGGTGAGTGGGAACACGCAGGCGGCACCGGCCACGCGCTCGTCGGTGACGATAACGCCGCCGTCGTGCAGCGGGGCCTTGGGGTGGAAAATGGCCATGGCGAGTTCCGGCGAGAAGCGGGCGTCGAGCGTGACGCCGGTCTCGAGTTGCTCCTTGAGGCTGATGTCGCGCTGGATGGCGAAGAGCGCGCCGATGCGTTTTTTCGAGAGGTTCACCACGGCGTCGGCGAAGCGCTCGAGAAAGTCCATTTTGCGGCGGCCGTAGAGCGAGAACAGCCTGTTGCTGCCCAGCCGCGCGAGGCCGGTGCGCAGCTCGGGCTGGAAGATCACGATCAGCGCGAAGGCCAGCACCGCTGCGGCGCGGGTGATGATCCACTGGATCACCTCGAATTTGAAAATCTGCGAAACCAGCGTGAGCGCGATCAGGATGGTGGCCAGGCCCACCAGGATCTGTGCGCCGCGGGTGGCGCGGAAGGCGCGGTAAATCTGATAGATGCAGGTCGCGAGCATGAGGATCTCGATGCCGTCGCGCCAATGGCCTATCAGGAAGTTCCACATGATTTCGTTTCTATTGGAATGCTAGCCGCGGGGTGCCGGGAATGACAACCATGGAAACGGCGCGGTGGCGCGAAAACATTCGCGTGTTGGGGAAAAAGAACGCCCGGCGCTCCATGGGAGGCCGGGCGTGGTTTTTCAAGTGAGTGGTTTGGCCCGGAGTGAGCGGGCGTGGTTTTCACCAATCGCCATCGCCACCGTCCTTGTAGCCGCCGCGATGGCCGCCGCCTTTGTAGCCGCCGCCACCGCCCTTGTAGCCGCCGCCACCGCCGCCGCGGCGTTCGCC
>JBMTCD010000151.1:0-9495 GCA_049430545.1 Luteolibacter sp. | reverse complement strand
CCCCCCCCCCCCCCCCCCCCGGGGGGGGCCCCCCAGGTGGATTTTGACGTGGGCTTGCGCTACCTGGGAGTGGGGGGGGAGGGGGCGGGCGACCGGGCGCCAGACGGGGCGCGCCACCGGGGCGGGCACGCGGCTGCGGTTCATGGCGGTGAGGATTTCCGCACGCAGGACGGCGGGCGGCTGGATGCTGGCCAGCGCACCGGTCATCGCGGCGTCGTGTTCGTCCTCGGCCACGGGGAAATCGTCGCTGCGGCGCGCGAGGCAATCGAGCACCTCGCGGCGCAGCGCCTCGGGCACGGCGATCGATGCGAGCGCGGCGGCGAAGCCGGCATCCAGCGCGCGTTCGTCGGCGAGCCATTCGCCGAGTTCGCGGTCTTCGAGAGCCAAGGCGAGCGCCGCGGCAAAATCGCGGTCGTCCGCATCCGCGCCGTCAGGCCGGAAACTGCGGAGGATGAATTTTGCCTGGTCCTTATCCATGATACTGAAGCGGTGAATCGCCTTGCAGGCGGAGGATGTTTTTCGGGGCGCTGGCGGGGCCGGCGGTCATTTTGGCGCGCAGCAGTTCCTTGCCGCGCGAGAGCCGGGACATGACGGTGCCGATGGGCACGTCGAGAATGGCGGCGATGTCCTTGTAGCTGTGCTGCTGAAGATAAAACAAAGTGACCGGGGCGCGGTAGATTTCGTCGAGTTCGCCGAGCAGTTCGAGGACGCGCTGGCCATCGAGCTGGCGATCGGCGTCCTCTTCGGGGCTCGGGATGGATTCGGTGGTTTTCTCGTCGAGCGGCTCGTCCGAGTAGCGCGAGGCGCGGCGGCGGTGGCTGAGGAATTCGCGATGGAGGGTGGTGAAGAGCCAGGTTTTCGCTTTCGATTTGTCGCGCAGTTGGTCGCCTTTTTCGGCCCAGATGCAGAAGGTTTCCTGCACGAGATCGGACGCGGTGGCCTCCTCGCGGGACAATGACATCGCGAAGCGGAACAACGCCTGGTAATGCGCGTCAACGAGTTCCTCGAATTCACTCATGGGCCGGCATGTGAGGGCGTGACAGCGGATTTTATTCCCCGATTTCCGTCTTCAGGAGGCCGGGTAAAGCACCTGTTGGAGGTAGAGTCCATCGGCCGGCGCGCAGTTCGGGGCCTTGCCGCGCGGCAGGCCGGGCGGCTGGTCGAGGAGCGCGGCGAGGTCTTCCATGCGCATGCGCCCTTGGGCGGCGTGAACCGCCGCGCCGGTGATGAGGCGCACCATTTTGTAGAGGAATCCGTCGCCGACGAAGGTGATGCGGTAGCCGTCCGGCAGCGTTTCGAGGTCGGCGCGGTGGATGGTGCGGTGCCAATCCATGTCGGGCGCTTCGTTGCCGCGGTAGGCGGCGAAGGCGTGGAAATCGTGGCGGCCGGTGAACAGTGCTAGCGCCTCGTGGAGGGCGCTGGCGTCGAGCAGGCGTGGCAGGTGCCAGGCGAGCCCGGCCTTGAGCGGCGGCAGCACCGGATCGGTGCAAATGTCGTAGTGGTAGATTTTCCCGCTGGCGGAAAAGCGGCTGTGGAAATCCGCAGCCACCTCGTTGCAAGCCATCACGCGGATGGTGGCGGGCAGCTTGCAGTTGAGCGCCGGCACCCAGTTGAACGGGTTCATGGAAACATCGTCCGGTGCGTCGAAGTGCGCGGTCTGCCCGAGCGCGTGGACGCCGGTGTCGGTGCGGCCGGATCCGTGCAGGCGCAGCGGGCGCTTCGCCACCTCCTCCAGCGCGCGGTGGAGGAAGTCCTGCACCGTGTTGCCGCAGGCCTGCGCCTGCCACCCGTGGTAGGGCCGGCCGTCGTAAGCGATGGTCAATTTGAGACGCACGGGCGGAGCATGTCCCGGCTCCGCTTGTCCGGCAAGCCATGCCGAAAAGCACGAGCATATTGCTTGTCGGCCGCATTGCGGGCCGTTAGGCAATGCTCATGTTACCGGAGCTACGCGCCATGATGGTCCTTCAGGATCGCGACCGCCGCCTTCTCAGTCTCGCGAAAGACCTCGACCGGCTGCCGCAGGACGAAGCGCGCGCCAAGGCGAAACTCGCCGCCGATCAAGCTGCGGTGAAGAAATGCCACGATGCCCTGACGGATTGCGACCTGCGTCTCAAGCGGCTGGAACTGGACGCCGGCACGCGCCGCACCACCATCCAGCGGCTCAAGACCCAGCAGTTCGAGACCCGCAAAAACGAGGAATACCAGGCGCTGGGCCATGAAATCAGCCGCTACGAGAAGGAGGTGGACGGTCTCGAAACCAAGGAACTCGAACTGATGGAGGAGATGGACGGCCACCGCGCCGCGCAGCAGGCCGCCGAGGCGGCGCTGGCGAAATCGCGCACGCTGGTGGATGAGGAACTCGCCGCCATCCGGACGCGTCGCGAGCGCTTGGAGGCGGAGCGCGCCGAGGTTTCCGCCGAGCGCGCCAGGCTCGCGGCGGAGGTTCCCGACGAGGTGCTGCCGCTTTACGAGCGGCTGATGAAAACCAAGGCCGGCCTGGCCATCGCGCCGCTGCAGGATGGGAAATGCGGCGGCTGCCACATGAAGCTGATCGCCTCCACGGTGGTGGCCGTGCAAAGCGGCAGGGAACTCACGCGCTGCGAGGATTGCGGCCGCATCCTCTACGCCGGCGAGTGACATCGCCGCGGCTCAAGACAGCGAGGAGCTGAGCGGCGAGGGCACGGCAATCACCTGCATGCCGGCAGTTTGCGCGGACAGGATGCCGGCCGGCGCGTCCTCCAGCGCCAGGCAGCGCGCGGGCGTCACCGCCAGCAGGCGTGCGGCATGAAGATAGATGTCGGGCGCGGGCTTGCCTTCCTTGACATCGTCGGCGGTCACCACTTCGTCGAACCAATCGGAAATGCCCACAGCGCACAGGGTTTTTTCCACCACCATGCGCGAGCCGCCGCTGGCCACGGCCATCGGCACCTTGCCGCGCAGCGAGCGGGCGAAATCGGCCACTTCGTCAATGAGAGTCACACTCTTGATGCGCTTGAGGAATGACTCGCGCTTGGCGAAGGCCACCGCCTCGGGATCGAGCTTGAGATCGTATTCGTCGTTGAGTTCCACCACAATGTCACGGGTGGGGCGACCACCCATCGCGAAGAAGACATCTTCCTTGAACACCCCGCCCGCGCCGTGGATGGCGAGCGCCTCGCACCACGCCTCGAAGTGCGCGGACATTGAATCGACGAGCGTGCCGTCGCAATCGAAAATCACGGCGTCGTAGCCGTTCTGGGGGAGGGATATCGAACCGATGCTGGCCATGATGGCGGCGCTAGTAATGGCTGGTCGTGCCGATGGCAAGACTTCCTCGTGGCGATGGAGCGGGCTCCCATGACAATATGGCCGCCATCCGGCGCTTGTCGCCCGCCGCGCCGCTCACAAGGGCGGCAGGCTTGCAAGGATGTCGCGAAGCCGCCCGGCGGTGTCGTGGGCCGCGCACCAATTCTCGATGTAGGCCATGTCCAGCGTCTCCGGCCCCTGCACCGCGAGCACGTCGCGGGCGTCATCGAGGTCCTTGGAGCGCCCCCAGCGGAGTTTCTGGATGATCACGTCCTCGGCAGTGGGGAGCCAGACCGTGTGTTGAAGCTGGGAGGAGTGTAGGATTTTCCGTCTCTCAAATTGGGATTTCACAAACGGGTCGTAGAACAATTCGAACAACTCGACTTGGAAAACCGGACCGTGTTTCGCGCGGCCGATGTGGCGACGGCCCCAGGTGAGCGTGTCGAATTGGACTTGTGCGCCGAAATCGATATCGTCCTCCAGCAACCGGATGATGTCCGGTATCGCTTTCCGCTCGCTCACATCCACCACCACATCGAAGTCCTTCGTGGAGCGGGGGATGCCGTAATAATTGTAAGCAAAAGCCCCGGTGACCATGTGTGCCACTCCCACGCTTTCGCACGCGCGGATGACGATGAGTGCGACTTGCTCGATGGTCATGGAATCAAGCAGTCGTGGGTTTGCAGGTGCCGCGGAGCTCGTGATCCTGCAGTTTTCTCAGCCGCTCCAAACGTCGCCCGACTTCCTGCCAGCCGGCGGCGATTTCATCGGTGCCGGTCTGCCACATCGCCCCTTCTAGCATGCGGTGGAATGCCTCATTGGTGATATCAAAGCCGGCGTGAAACCGCTCCTCCGGCGTCATCGCGCGGGCGCGCAGGACCTTTTCCCGGTAAATCGAGTCCTGCAGGTCCTTGAGCGCGGTCGGGTGGTCGTGGGGATTGCCCATGGCGCGGTGAAAATGCCCCGGCGGGCGCTTTCCCGCAATGGCAAAACCGGCGGGCGCGCGCGGTGTCTTCCCCCTTGCCGGCCGGGGCGCTTCCTGCTTGGCTCCGCGCGCCATGAAAATCGTCGTCGCCTACTCGGGAGGTCTCGATACCTCCGTCCTGCTGCTTTGGCTCAAGGAAAAATACCATGCCGAGATCATCGCCTACTGCGCGGATGTCGGCCAGGGCGACGAACTCGACGGCCTCGAGGCGAAAGCGCTCTCCACCGGCGCATCGAAGTGCTACATCGGCGACCTCAAGGAGGACTTCGCGGCGAACTACATTTTTCCGATGATCCAAGCCAATGCGATCTACGAGGGCCGCTACCTGCTCGGCACCTCGATCGCCCGCCCGTGCATCACCAAGGGCATGATGGACATCGCGCTCAAGGAGGGGGCCGACGCCATCGCCCACGGCGCCACCGGCAAGGGCAACGACCAGGTCCGCTTCGAGCTTTCCGCCGCCTCGCTCGCGCCGCAGGTGAAATGCATCGCCCCGTGGCGCGACGCGGAGTTCCGCAAGCAATTTCCCGGTCGATCGGAAATGATCGCCTATGCGGAAAAACACAACATCCCGATCAAGGCCTCGATGAAGAAGCCGTATTCGATGGACCGCAATCTGTTGCACATTTCCTTCGAAGCCGGCGCGATGGAGGACCCGTGGTATGACGCCACCACTCCCGCGGACCAGGACATGTATGTGCTTTCCGTTTCCCCCGAGGACGCGCCGGACAAGGCGGAGTATGTCGAAATCCTCTTCGAAAAGGGCAATGCCATCGGCCTGAAACACGACGGCCTCTGCGCCATCCTCGGCGAACTCGGCGACGTGACCTCCACCGGCGGGAAGGACGGTTACTCGCTCTTCACGCCCTATGGGATCATGCGCGTGCTCAATCTGCTCGGCGGCCGCAATGGCATCGGCCGGGTGGACATCGTGGAAAACCGCTTCGTCGGCATGAAATCGCGCGGCGTTTATGAAACCCCGGGCGGCACCATCCTGCTGGCCGCCCACCGCGATCTCGAAACGCTCGTCGTGGACCGCGAGGCGATGCACATCCGCGACTCGCTCATCCCGAAATACGCGCAGCTCGTTTACAACGGCTTCTGGTTCGCTCCCGAGCGCGAGGCGATCCAGGCGCTCGTCACCGAAACCCAGAAAACCGTCTCCGGCGAGGTCCGCCTGAAGCTTTACAAGGGCAACGTCATGCAGGCCGGCCGCCGCTCGCCGCACAGTATGTATTCCGAAGCCGTCGCCACCATGGAGGGCGGCCAGGAGGAAGCATACAACCAGGACGACGCCACTGGCTTCATCGCCCTCAACGCCCTGCGCCTCAAGGCCAGTGCGCGGCAGCCGAAGTGATCACGGCGCCTGCCGCAGTTCCTCCAAAACCTTGTCCCAGCCGCGGAGCCGGTATCCGCGGCAGGTTTCCCCGATCATTTCCAGATCCGCCTCCGGGTTCCGGCGCAGCAGCTCCACGATGTCGGCGAGCGACTTCCAGCCTCCCGCATACAATTTCAGCGCCACAAGCTGGGGGATCGGCATGATTCGCAGGATTCCATCCGGGCGCATTCGGATTTCCTCGCCGACCAGCGCGTCGCGTATCGCCGCAGGAAAACGGTTCCCGAAATTGACGATTTGAATCAAACCGAAGTCGCCAGACACATCGATCACTCCGCCCAGCGGATCGTCCGCATCCGGTTCGTGGAATTCCGCATCGTAGCCGGCGGCGCGCAACGCGTCCACCAGCCCGCGCATCTTTCCGATATCGGCATCCACGCCCAAATCGAGATCGCGCGTGGCCCGCACGTAGCGATGGGCGGCAAGCGCGGCGGCACCGATCACCACGACCGGCAATCCTTCCGCCATCAGCATGGTGCCAATGCGCTCGGCCTCCCTCAGGTTCTGGTCATTCTCCGCATGCACGGCTTATTTACCCCTGGCAGCCGTTTTCATATCGGCGAAACGCCTGCCCAGTGAGAGCGCGGTTTTCACACGCTCTTCCACCGTCATTTTCGCGACCCGCTCGATTTCCGCACGCAGCGCAGCATCCGCGCAGGCGCTGCGGCGGACTTGCGGTGTGTGGGGCCTTGCTTTCATAATGCATGCATGTTTCACCCAAGTGTCCTGTCTGACAACTCCCAATACCGGCCATGGATTCCAAGGCCGGCGCGCGGCAGGTGAAGTGACGTGGACATGAAAAAACCCGCGCGCGGCCGCGGCCGGCGACACGCGGGGTGCCATGAAAAAAAGCGGTCGAGGTCAGTTCCCCTTGAGCATTCCGGCCATCGCCTCGCCCATCGCGAGTCCCACGTTCATGTAGGTCTTGGCGTTGCCGCCGTAATGGGCATTGGACGAGCTTCCCATGCTCAGCGGATGCGAGTAAACGGTGGCGACGCTGCCCTTGAAGTCCGGGTATTTTCCGCTTTCGCCGTCCACGGCCAGCATGGCATCGAGGATCAGCTTCTCATTGCCGCTGGCGTTTTCCTTGCTGGTCTGGCCGAGCGTGGCGCAGACAAACTTCGCCTTGGGCGCATTGAAATCCTTGCGCAGCGTGGCGATCAGCTTGACGAGGTTCTTCTCGTAGCGGCTGGCGTGTCCATCGTCGTAACGGTCCTTGTCGCCCTGCCACCAGAAGAACCCGGCCACTTCGTATTTCGTCGCGCCGGGGTAATAGGTGCCGAGTTCGTCGAGCACCTTCCTGGCATTGGCCACGTCGTCGTCGTATTGCTTGCCGGCATACCAGCCGATCGGTTCCGGTTCGGTGCCTTTCGGCCATTTCATCGGCGTTTGCTTGTAGCCGGCGTAAACCCAGGTGGTTTCCTGCTTGGTCTTCGGGTCCATGCCGGTGAATTCGAAGCCCTCGCTGCCGGGCGGCAGCAGGTCCCAGCCGAGGCTGCGATTGCCGATGCAGCTCTTGAGAATGAGCACCGGCTCGCCGAGCGCGTTGCCCACATGATGACCGATGCCGATTTCCGGCCCGATGGTCCTGCCCTTGATGGTCATCCATTCATTGTTGAAGACGCGCATGCCACCGCCGCGGTCGACCATGACGCGCACGTTGCGCACGTCCTGGCGCTCGGTCCAGTTGCCGGCGTCGTCCACAAGGAATGGGTAAAGGTTTTCCTGCTTCACGGCATGCTGGAGCGAGCCTTCCTTGTCGCCATCGACTTTGCCGAAGCCCACCATGTTGGACTGGCCCATCAGGATGAAGACCTTGACGGGTTTGGACATGTCGGCGGGTTTGCCGTCCGGATCGGGCAGGTCGGCAGCCACTGCGGACGCCGAGCCGGTGATCGCAAGGCCGCACAGAACGGCGAGGAATTTCGGAGTCTGTTTCATCGCTTGGCCGATACGCGAGCGCGGATGTTTTTTTTACAACCGCGCGGAATTGCCGTGTCCTGCCGCAGCGTGCCCCTGAAAAACCTTGCCTCTCGCGTCCGCCTCCGCGAGTTTTCCGCCCGCTCCGCCGCCGCGGAGACCGGCCGTCGTTCACCACACTGCCCGCTCCCACCATGTCCAGCGCCAGCTCCCCAGCCCTCGATTTCGCCAGCTCGCCCGTCAACCAAGCGCTCACTCCCGAGCGGAAAATCGAGCTGTTTTCCCAAATGGTCCGCATCCGCCGCTTCGAGCAGGTGTCGCTCAAATATTACCAGGCCGGGAAAATCGGCGGCTTCCTCCACCTCTACATCGGCCAGGAATCGGTCGCCGTCGGCACCATCTCGCTGGCCGGCCCGGACGACCATTTCATCACCGCCTACCGCGACCACGGCCACGCGCTCGCCGTGGGCATGGGCATGAAGGAATGCATGGCGGAAATGTACGGCAAGCAGACCGGCTGCTCGAAGGGCAAGGGCGGCTCGATGCATTTCTTCGCCCCGGACAAGAACTTCTGGGGCGGCCACGGCATCGTTGGCGGCCAGACGCCGCTCGGCCTCGGCCTTGCCTACGGCCTGAAATACCTCGGCAAGGAAGGCTGCTGCCTCTGCTTCCTCGGCGATGGCGCGGTGAACCAGGGCGCCTTCCACGAAGCGCTCAACCTCGCCGCCCTGTTCGAAATTCCCGTCGTTTACGTCATCGAGAACAACGGCTACTCGATGGGCACCTCGCAAAAGCGCTCGTCCGCCTACCGCGGCTGCCTGGCCCAGCGCGCCGAGGCCTACGACATGGAATGGGACGTCATCGACGGCTCGGACATCTACGAGGTCCGCGCCAAGACCCACATCGCCATGGAACGCGCCCGCAAGGAGCACAAGCCGACCGTGCTCGAGATCGACACCTACCGCTACTACGGCCACAGCATCGCCGACGCCAACCACAAGAAATACCGCACCCCGGAGGAGATCGAGCACTACAAGAAAAACCACGACCCGATTTCCGTCTTCCAGCGCAAGCTCGTCGCCGAAGGCGTGCTCACCGAGGACAAGGCGGCCGAGATCAACAACGCCGCCCGCGACGAGGCCAACGCCGCGGTGAAATTCGCCGAGGAATCGCCCGCCCCCACCATCGCCGACATCAGCACCGACGTTTACTGGGAAACCGACCACCAGACCGATGCCTCGAAGATCGGCCGCCATTTCTTCGACACCTGAGCCAATCACCCGCCATGTCACGCACACTCACCTACCGTGAAGCCCTCCGCGAAGGCCTCGATGAGGAACTCGCCCGCGATCCCAACGTCGTCCTCATGGGCGAGGAGGTCGCCCAATACAACGGCGCCTACAAGGTCACCGAAGGCCTGTGGAAAAAATGGGGCGACAAGCGCGTCGTCGATACCCCGATTTCCGAAGCCGGCTTCATTGGCATGGGCATCGGCGCCTCGATGCTCGGCGTGCGCCCGGTGATGGAGCTGATGTTCTGGTCGTTCCACTCCGTCGCCTTCGACCAGCTGGTCAACAACGCCGCCTGCGTTCGCTACATGTCCGGCGGCCTCTGCCACTGCCCGATCGTCGTCCGCGGCCCCGCCAACGGCGGCACCAATGTCGGCGCCACCCATTCGCACATCCCGGAAGGGCTCTTCGCGGCGTTTCCCGGCCTCAAGGTCTGCGCCCCCGCCACCCCGGCCGATGCCAAGGGACGTAAGCAAGTGTGGAAGAAAGGAGGGACATTTGAGCAGCGATGGATCACCGCTCGCATGTCTTTGTGGCGTTTTGAAGCCATGCTGAACGCCTGGAATGTTTGCTCGCCTTGGATCGTATCCGATGCGGACCTTCTTCAGCTCAATAAGAGC
>JBMTCD010000150.1:0-9507 GCA_049430545.1 Luteolibacter sp. | reverse complement strand
CGTGGTGGCTGGCCTCGCCCGAGGTGACAACGAGGTCGTGAACGCCCTGCAGAGCGCGCTCTGGTCCTCTAAGATGGGCGACGATGCGCTCCGCGAGTTCGGTGTCCAAGGCGGCTGGGCGCAGAAACCGATGGGGTTTTTCGAGAAGTGGCGCGGCCAGCTCGACGCGCTCTAAAACCAACTCAAACAGAAATCCGAGGAACTCAACGCCGCCAACCTGCGCATTTCCGGCCTGCTGCAGGAACTGGAAGAAAGCCGCCAGGCCTTTTCCCAACTCCGCGACGAGCGCGACTCGCTGCTCCAGGAACGCGATCAAATGGCCGCGCTGCTCCAGCTCAACGAGGCCAGCCGCATCCAGGATCTCATCGAGCAAAACATGGCACTCGCCAAAAACCTGCGCGAGGCCAACGACAGAATCGAACGCCTGCATCGCGAGAGCAACGCCGACAAGGATGCCTACACCGACGCGCTCCGCGACCTCGCCATCGCCAAATCCCAGATCAACAGCCTCAACCAGGAAAAACGCGAACAAAACCGCCGCCTCGCCGAACTCGAACAACGGCTCCGCGACGAGGAAGGCGCGCTGGCCGCCGGCCGCATCGATGCCGATCCCGCCGAGGTGGAAATGCTCCGCGACATCATCCGCCGCCAGCTCCGGGTGCAGGAGCGCCGCCGCCAGGCGCGCGAACTCCTCATCGCCGCCGCCAGCGACCTCGGCACCGGCGACGAACGCCTCGCCGAGGCCATCGAGCTTTTCAACGGGCAGGAAATCGCCCTCACGCCCGAGGAACAGAAGCTCATCGCCGACCGCGAGGTGGACGGCGAGTTCATCTCCCCCTTTGCCCGTGACCGCGCCAGTGTGGACCGCTCCACCGGCGAGCTTCAGCGCGACATCGCCGTGTTCGAGCGCACCGCCGAGAAATCATTCCTGTCCGGCCGCATGCTGCCGACCCGCGAACTCTACCAGATGATCCTCGACCAACACCCCGGCCACACCCCATCCCTGTGTCGGCTTGGCGTGGTGCACTTGCGGTTGGAGGAAACCGTGGAGGCGGCGGATGCCTTCCGGCGTGCCGTCGAACTCGACACCGGCAATGCTTACGCCCAACGGATGCTCGCATTCACGCTGATGCGGCTCGGAGAAATGTCCGCTTCCGAGCAAGCCGCAAGGCAGGCCGTGGAGCTCGAGCCTGCGGATGCCAAGAGCCAGATCCTGCTCGCCACCGTGCTCTACCGGCTGGGCCACGGCGCAGAGGCGGAATCCCATTTCAAGGCCGCCATCAACGCCGACCCCCTGCTCAGCGAGCCGTATTACAACCTCGCCCTCATCTGCTCGCGCGAGGGCCGCATGGAGGAGGCACGGGAGTTTTACCGGCAGGCGCTCGAACGCGGCGCGCTGCCCGATCCGGGATTGGAGAAGAAAATCGCCAAGCCATGAAATCCCTCATGCCGGTCATCGCCTGCTGCCTGGCCGTTTCCTGCGCCAAGGACGGCGGTGCCGGCGGCCCGGCCACGAATGGCGGTCCCAAGCCGCTGAGCCAGCGTCTCAACGAAAGCAACGGCTTCGCCGTCGATTCCGAGGGCAACTGGGTGCCCCGCAACGACCGCCGCAGTTCATTCGAATCGCAGGGCGAATCACCTTATTTCAAAGGCGGCAATTCCAACCAGGGCAAGGAATACCGCACCGGCGACTACGCCCGCAGATCCTGGTGGGGAAACAAGGACTACAAATCTGGCAGCTACCAAGGCAATACCGATGCCAACCGCTTCCGCCAGACCTCGCGTCTCGACGGCCAGGGCGCGCCCGAGGCGGGCCGGGCCGCACATGGCGGCGACGCATCATACCGCACCGGCGGCTACCGCACCGGCGGTGCCCGCGAATCCTCCGCCCGCCGGCTCGACAAGCCGTCCGACGCCGAGACCGACGTGCGACGGCGCGTCTATCAGCCGCCGGAAATCATCGACTGGAGCGAGCAGCGCAAGCTCAGCCTTGAGCAATCGCGCGGGATTCTGGGCCGCTGAGCGGAGGGGCCTCGGACAAGGCCTGGTTGAGCGTGTCGATGAGCAGCTTTTTCATTTCATCCCAGCGGCGCGGCCGGCCTTCCAGGAAGAACGACTGGGCCACCGTGAGCCGCACGGGGATGTAGGCGGCATCGCCCACCTGCCCGATGAGCCATGCCTCAAGCGCGTTGGGGGCGGCATTGTGCAGGTGCATCACATCCACATTGGCGGCACGCAGCGAGCCGCGCCATGCCGAGGCCAGCTCCTCGGCAGGACGCATGCCGGAGAAGGTTTCCAGAATGACCCGCCCGTCGACCTCCGGGGAGGTGTGGGCCAACAAGTGCAGCAACGGCTGCTGGCGCCTGATGCCATCACGCACCCGCTGCGACAACTGGGTGCGGAACGACCGCTGGTGCCGGTCTGCCAGCTTCAGGCGCGCGGCCTCGGGGAGTTTTGCCGTGTAGCGGCTCCAGCGCGCGTCGCCGTCGCGTTCGAGATCGATCAACAGGCGCGTGACGTCGCCATGGACCAGCGGCGTGTGGTAGCGCATCGAGAACGCCTGGGAGAGATTGAGCACGCCGGGTTCCCAGCCTTCGCCGGATGCCACCACGTCTTCCTCGCCCTTGAAAAGTTCCCGGTAGGCCTCCGGCACGGCGCAGGTGGCGTGCTCGCAACTGATGAGATATTGAATCGCGTGATGGGTCATGTGCTCGCGGCCAGCCAACCACCTCAACGCGCCATGGCCACTCCTTTTTGCGCGTTTCGTCGATTCATGCGCGCGGGCAGGTTTCGACTGCCCGCCCGCGGAGACCGGAAAACATCCGCAGCATGAAAGGTTCTAGAACAAACGCCCGATCGCTTCCGCGGCTTCCCTCACCGGGATCTCGCGGCCGGCCTCGTTTTCCAGGCAGGTCATGGTCACGCCCTCGAGGCCGCAGGGTGTGATGGCGAAAAACGGCGGCAGGCATTCACGGGTGATGTTGATTGCGAAGCCGTGCATCGTGATCCATTTCCTCACCCCCACGCCGATCGAGGCCAGCTTGCGGTCCTCCACCCACACGCCGGTGAGTCCCTCGCGGCGCGCGGCGTTCACGCCGAAGCGAGCACAGGCGCGGATCAGGATCTGCTCGATGTTGCGGAGATGCGCGTGCAGGTCGCGGCCACGATGGTTCAGATCGAGGATCGGATAGCCGACCAGTTGCCCCGGGCCATGGTAGGTCGCCTGGCCGCCGCGGTTGGTTTCAACCACCGGATGCGGCAAGGATGAGGAATCGCGCAGCGAGTATTGGTCGCGCAGCCGGCCGATGGTGTAAACCGGCTCGTGCTCCAACAAAATCAGAGTGTCCCCTCCCCGGCCGGCAAGCATGGCATCCACATGTTCCTGCTGCGTGCGCAGGCCTTCCTCGTAGGTGACGGGCTCAGGAAGTTGGAGGATGCGCAACACATTTAGACGATGTCGGCTACCCATTGCACGGTCAACGCCGGTTTGCTTTTGAAGTGTGGCGGCGGTCTGTGACCGTCGCCAACCGGCCCTGGGGCCGGGATGACATGGAGAAGCCAATGAAGATGCTTCGCGCGGTTCTTTCGCACCGACGCTCATAGAGCGCCGCTACAAAGCATCTCTTTCGCATCGACGCTTGCAGAGCGCCGCTACAGAACATCTCTCTCGCCTCGACGCTCGCAGAGCGCCGCTACAGTTCGCGGCATTTTCAAACCAGCCGGCGCTCGAGCAATTTTGCCTTGAGTGGATCGGAAGCCTGGAGATGGGCGATCGCGATGGCGAGCGCATCGGCGGCGTCCGGCGGCGGGGTTTCCGCGAGCCCCAACAACGCGCGGACCATGAAGGCGACCTGGGACTTGTCCGCATTGCCGTGGCCGACCACCGCGTTCTTCACCTTCTTGGGCGGGTATTCGTAAACCTTCAGGCCGGCATCGGCGGCGGCGATGAGCGCGGCGGCACGGGCGGCACCCATGGTGATGGCGGTCTGATGCGACTGCACATAGATGATGCCCTCGACTGCGACCTCATCGGGCTGGAACTTGGCGATCAGGTGGAAGAGGTGTTGCCTCACGGCGGCCAGTGCGGCGGATTGAGGAATGCTTTTGGAAATCGAGATCACCTCGTAGGCGAGCACGGCGGGTTTGCGTGGATCGCCCTCCAAGACGGCATAGCCGGTGTTTCTCACGGCGGGATCGATGGCCAGGACACGCACGGCCTTGAGGATGCGGGCGGTGGATTTCCCGGTCAACGCCGGTTTGCCGCGGTCACTCGATGCGCTGGAAATGGTAATTCACGCGGCTGAGAAACCAGCGCCATTTTTTCCCGGGCTTGCCATTGTCGAGCAGGAAGTGCGGGCAGTCCTTGTGAGCCGGGGTGCGGCCCTTGCGCGGCCAGTGGTAGTGCGGCACCACGTTGCGGAGCGGAATCTGGTTCTTCTTCATCAGCACCGCGGTGAGCATGGCGGTGCGCTCGATGGTGGTGCGCTTGTTGCTGCCACGGTGCTCGCACATCTCGATGCCGATGGAGAGACGGTTGCCAGGACCGTGGAAATCGGCGTGTTCGCCCTGCTCGCTGGTGGGCATGTGCTGGATCGCCACCTTGTCGTCAGTGGTGAAGTGCCAGATGAGGTATCCGATGCGGTTGCCGTAGCGGGTTTTGGGCGAACGCAGCGCGCCGTTTTTCAAGGCCAGCGAGTGCTGCCAGGCATCCGCGGTGTAGTTTTGGGTCGAGTGAATGGTGATGTAGCGCGGCCGCATCGGACGGACCACCTTGCGGCCATGGCTGCCGCGCGGCACCATGTCCGCTTTCAGGTTCACCTCACGCAGCATCCGTGACAGCGGGATCTTGCCGGTCTGCCCGGAGAAACCCGACGAGGTGGGCACCCGCAACGAGTCGATGGACGAGCGGACAGGATGGCACTGGAGGCAGACGGCCACCAAAACAGACACGGGAATGAACCAACTCAGAAAACGCACAAGCGGCCGTTAGCATGTTCCCACCAAAAAAGGAAATCAATTTTGCCTGATAGTTCGGATTTTCGGGATTTCCCGGGCACCCGCATCTGTCACCCTTGCCGGGCGCGGCATCCCGGGCTAAAGAGCGGGCATGGAGCCGATCCGCTATTTCAACCGCCACACCGGGCACATGGAGACCGAGGAAATCTACGGCGAGGGCTTGTTGCGCTGGACCTATGGGCATCCGCTCGGCGCGCTGGCGCTGGCGGCGCTGGTGAAACGGCGGTTTTTTTCCGCTTGGTATGGCCGCCGCATGGACACGCCGGCCTCGGCGGAAAAGGTCCGGCCGTTCATCGAGCGTTACGGGCTGGATGCGGCGGAATTTTTGGAAAAACCGACTGACTTCGGCAGCTTCAACGAATTTTTTTACCGCAAGTTGAAGCCGGAAGCCCGCCCCATCGATCCCGCCGAGGAGGCGGTGGTGTTTCCGGCTGATGGCCGCCACCTCGGATTCGCCAAGGCCTCGGAGATCTCCGGGGTGTTCGTGAAAGGACAGAAATTCGATCTGGGAAAACTGCTGGGCGACGACCGCCTCGCCGGCCGGCTGGAAGACGGATCGCTGGTGCTCTCGCGCCTGTGCCCGGTGGATTACCACCGCTTCCATTTCCCGGTGGCCGGAACGCCGGGCGAGGCGCACGTGATCGACGGGCCCCTGTTTTCCGTCTCGCCGCTCGCGCTGCGCAAGCGCCTCGCTTATTTGTGGGAAAACAAACGCGCGATCACCCGGCTTGAGAGCGACCGCTGCGGCAGCGTGTGGATCGTGGAAATCGGTGCCACCTGCGTCGGCTCGATCCGCCAGACCTATGCCCCAGGAGCCGGAGTGGCGAAGGGTGGCGAGAAAGGCTACTTCGAATTCGGCGGATCGTCGGTGATCACCCTGTTCGAACCCGGTGCCGTGGTTCTCGAGGCCGACCTGCTCGCACATTCGTCGAAACAAACCGAACTCTATGCCCGGGTCGGGACGCGGATGGCTTGCACCGCTTGACCTCACCCCGGCGCCGGTCAAGCTCCGCGCGTTCCGAGAATTCCATGACCGATCACATCAACACGCTGGAAAAGCACGCCCGGGAATTCCTAAAACCCGCGGTCGAGGGTCAACTCTCACCGGACGAGCGCCTTGCCTTGTTCAAACGCTTCCTCAAGATCCAGGAAAAACGCATCCTCGCGTTCCACCGCGCCGGTGCCGGCGGGCTCGACATCGCCCGCACCCGCGCCCGGCTCATCGACATCATCCTCGCCGCCACACTCGACGCCGCGCTGGCGAAACGCAACATTGGCTCGCAAACACCACGCATGGCTCTGGTGGCCACCGGCGGCTACGGCCGCGGCCTGCTCAATCCGCGCTCGGACATCGATCTCCTGTTTCTCCTTCCCCGCGCTTCGACCAAGCTGCCCAAGCCGATGCAGGAACTGGTGCAGGACGTGCTCTACTTCCTCTGGGACGTGGGATTCAAGGTGGGCCACGCCTGCCGCTCGATCGCCGAATGCATCGAACAGGCGCGCGCCGATCAGGAAAACAAGACCGCGCTGATGGACGCCAGGCTGGTCACCGGCGATGCCGTCTTGTTCTCGCAATTCACCACGCGCTTCGACCGCGAATGCATCGCCAAGGGCCAGCAGGCGTTCTTCGAACTTCGCAGCCAGGATCTGCGCGACCGCCATGCCAAGCACTCGCGCACGGTTTTCCTGCAGGAACCCAACGTCAAGGAAGGCTGCGGCGCCATGCGCGATTACCAAAGCGTGCAGTGGGTGGCGCGCGTCAAACAAGGCAGCGGCCGCCTCGAGGACCTGGTGAAAAACAAGCTCCTCACACCCGCCGCGTTCCGCGAAATGGAACAAGCCTACGATTTCCTCCATCGCGTCCGCAACGAGCTGCACTACCACACCGGCAAATCCACCGATCAACTCACCCTCCAGCTCCAGGGCGTGGTGGCCACCGCCTTCAAATACCCGCAGCGCGACATCCTGCGCTGCACCGAGGCGTTCATGCGCGATTACTACCGCCACACCCGCCACATCTACCGCCACACCACCTCGCTGACGGAAGCCTTCGAGATCGAGCAGGCGACGCGCGCCGATTCCGGCATCCGCTCGTTCCTCACCTTCCGCAGGAAAAGCCGCGAGGAGTTCGACGGCTTCATCGCCCGCGAGGGACGCCTGTTTCCCGCCCGCCAGGACATCTTCAAGGACGATCCCAACCGCCTCATGCGGCTGTTTCAGCATTGCCAGCTCCGCAATCTCGGCCTCAGCCCGCAGCTGCGCCGCCTCATCGCCCAACACTGGGGCGATATCGACCGCCAGTTCCGCTACTCGAAGGAAAACCGCAAGATCTTCCAGGCCATGCTCGAACGGAAAGGCGATGTCGCGCGCACCCTGCGCCTCATGCACCGCATCGGCTTCCTCGGCCGCTATCTCCCGGAGTTCGGCGCACTCGATTGCCTCGTCCAGCACGAGTTCTTCCACCGCTACACCGCAGACGAACACACCCTGCGCTGCATCGACGAACTCGACGCCCTCATCGGACACGACAAGTCACGCCCGGAAATCTTCCGCCGCCTGTTTCATGCAGTGGCCGATCCCTACGCCTTCTACCTCGCCGTGATCCTCCACGACACCGGCCGCGCCGAAAACATCCGCGAGCACATCGACGGCTCCGCCATCCTCGCCGCCAAACTCTGCAACCGCCTCCAGATCGAAGGCGCGCGCCGCCGCCTCATCATGTTCCTGGTGGACAACCACCTCACCTTCTGGCGCACCGCCACCACCCGCAATCTCGACGACCCCGAGGTCATCGCCGAGTTCTGCGCCATGATGAAAACCCCCTCCAACCTCGACGCCCTGCTGCTCTTCACCTACATCGATTCCAATGCCACCTCGCCCGATTCCTGGAACGGCTGGAAACAAAGCCTGATGCTCCAACTGCACAACGCCGCGCGCAATTTCCTCGAAAACGGCCGCGAAAAATATTCGCGCAAACTTGACGAGGACCGCCGCTCCCTGCGCCGCGCCGTCATCGAGCTGATGCGCGACGACTACCACCCCGACGTCAAGCGCCACTTCGAGCGCATGCCCGCCGCCGCCTTCCACTTCCGCCAGCCCGAGCAGATCGTCACCCAGGTCCGCACCGTGCGTCATTTCCTCCAGCGCGAGGCCGAGCACCACGATCCCCTCGCCTTCTGCATCAAGTGGATCGACCACAGCGCCCAAGGCTACTCGGAACTCGTCCTCGCCACCCGCGACAAGCCGCTGCTGCTGGAAAAGATCTGCTGCGCCCTCGCCGCCGAGCAAATCAACATTCTATCAGCCGACCTCTTCACCCGCAGCGACGGCATCGTCGTCAACATCTTCCGCGTCTGCACCACCAACTTCGAACCGGTCTCATCCGATGCCACCCGCAAGCGGGTGCTCGACACCTTCGGTGCCATTCTCGCCGCGGAAAAATACACCCCCGAGCGCTTCCTCAAGCGCCGCGCCAATTTCCTCAAACCCCGCACCGACAACGGCATCCCCGTCCCCGTCCGCGCCTACGTCAGCAACGAACTCCATCCATCCTGCACCACCGTCGAACTCCAGGCGCTCGACCGCATCGGCCTGCTCCACGATCTCTTCCACACCATCAACCTCTACGGCCTCAACACCGCCCACGCCCGCATCTGCACCGAAAAGGGCGTGGCCATGGACACCCTCTACATCACCACCCCCGAAGGCGGCAAGGTGCTGGACCCAGCCGTCCTCCAACAACTCGAAGACCGCTTCACCGCCCTCGTCGCCCCCCCCGAGGCCCCCGTGTGCATCCCGCCCCCGCGAAACCCACGGAACCCGCCTCACTCCTGTGGCACGACGCGAATGCGCAGCGAATGAAAAAGCCGCCGGGCTTTCCACCGATTGACCTCCGATTCACCCGTACGAGATAAGTGATGGGCCTCCCCGCGATTTCCTGCCCGAAAAACCCACCGCCATGCGCTTGAACCTACCGTGACAAATGCGCCCAGCCCCCACCGGTTTCCGGTTATCCCCTCGCCGGTGCCAATGCGGAACTCAGACAACTCATTGATTCCCTCCGCCGGAAAATCCGTCTCAAGCACATGGCCGTCGCCACAGAGGAAACCTACCTTTACTGGAACCGCCGCTTCATCCGTATCTGTTTCCAAATCCTCTGCCAATCGCCACGAGCCATCGGGCCACCAGCCATCTCCGCCTACCTCGACTTCCTCGCACGCCTCTGGTAACTATATGCCCTTTTTGGAAAACGGGCCATCCGGGGAAAAGCGAAGAACCCGCCGGCCAGGCCGCTGCAATATTTCACCGCGATGGTGGAATCGGCATCGGCGGTGCGATTCATCCAAAGTCCAATGCATTCAAGGATTCGACCCCCGGCTAATGTCTGTAATCCCAACATACTTACTAGTCTTTAGGATAGACTACAAAATATCCTTTCTGTATGGTCTTCGCATGCCGAAGATTGACGGACGAACATTGGATCACGGAACC
>JBMTCD010000149.1:0-9636 GCA_049430545.1 Luteolibacter sp. | reverse complement strand
ATCGATGGTCACCTCGATCGATGGATCGGCCTCGATCGCTGCGCGCAGTTTCGCGATATCGGCCGCGGTGGCGGTCACGCAGGGCATGGCGAGGGTCGTCGAGTTGCCGAAGAAAATTTCAGCGAAGGACTCGGCGATGATGCCGTTGAAACCGTATTTGCGCAGCGACTGCGGCGCGTGTTCACGCGAGGAGCCGCAGCCGAAGTTCACGCCGGCGAGCAGGATGGAGGCGGCGGAAAAACGCGGGTCGTTGAGCGGGTGGTCGGTCTTCCCGCCGGTGTCCGGATTGAAGCGCACATCGTAAAACGCGAACTCGCCGAGGCCGTCGAAGGTGACGCATTTCATGAAGCGGGCGGGGATGATGCGGTCGGTATCAATGTCCGCGCCCGGAATAAAAACGGCGCGACCGGTGACTTGTTTGACGGGTTCGAGTGGCATGGTGGAATTGAATAATGGAGATTGAATATTGATTATGGGAATATCATTCGGCGACGCGGATGATATGCCAGCCTTGGTCCTGAAGATGCTTTCGCATGCTGTTTTCGGCGACCAGATGCCCTGCGCCCACGGCGATGAAGCGGATGGCGGGATGGATCGTCATCAGTCCTCGATGCGGTTGAGGTGATACCACGGCCGCTGGACGTCCGGCGGAAACGGGTTGGATTGATAGAAAGTGGCGAGTGGCGCGGCGTAGCCGATGGATTCGAGGCGGACGACGGTCTCGAACTGGGTGTATAAATTCCGCTTCCAGCGTTCCGAACGGCGGAAAACGAGGATCTCCGGCCAGTCCTGCTCGATGAGGACGATCTCCTCGACGGTGGGGATGCGCTTGTAGTTGGTGAGCTTGTCGGTGCGGTCGATGCGTGCGGTGGATTCCGACAAGACCTCGATGATGAGCTTGGGATTGTGCACGACGTGCGAATCGTCATCGCCGGGCTCGCAGGCGACGAACACATCGGGATAGTAATACGCTTCGCCCAGATCGTCGGCGATCTGGACCTTCACGGCCTCGATGTAGGTGCGGCAGGGGCCGCCGCGGAGATGGGCCTGGAGGCTGGAGGCGAGGTCGAGGCATATCTCATTGTGCCTGCGGCTTGCGCCGGACATCGCATAGACCCGTCCGTCCACGAACTCGTGACGCATCTCCGAGCGGAGTTCCCCTGCGAGATACTCGGCGGCGGTGATCGGCAGCTTGTGGGCGGAGGTGGACATATATGAATCTAAGCGACCGCGGCGGCCTTCTCAATATGGAACAGCTCGCGCGCATCGGAGATGCAGCCATTGATGGCGGCGGCGGCGACCATCACGGGCGACATGAGTATGGTGCGGCCGGTGGGCGAGCCCTGGCGGCCCTTGAAGTTGCGGTTCGAGGACGAGGCGCAGAGTTGATCGCCGACGAGCTTGTCGGGATTCATAGCCAGGCACATCGAGCAGCCCGCGCCGCGCCATTCGAAGCCGGCTTCGGTGAAGATCTTGTCGAGCCCTTCCTGCTCGGCCTGGATGGCGACGATCTGCGAGCCGGGCACGACGATGGCTTTCACGCCTGCGGCGACCTTGTGGCCCTTGATGTATTTCGCCACCTCGCGGAAATCGGACAGGCGGCCGTTGGTACAGGAGCCTATGAAGGCGACATCGATCTTCACGCCCTTGATCGGGGTGCCGGCGGGCAGTTTCATGTAGGCGAGCGCCTCCTCGATGGTGGCTTTTTCCGCTTCGGTCGCCGCTTTGGACGGATCGGGAATGGTTTCGGAAATGAACACGCCGTGATCGGGCGAAATGCCCCAGGTGACGGTGGGCTCGATGTCGGCGGCGTCGATTTTCACCACGTCGTCGTAGTGTGCGTCCGGATCGGAGGCGAAGGAGAGCCAGCGGGCGGCGGTGGCGTCGAAGTCGCCCATATCGACATACGGGCGGCCCTTGAGGTAAGCGACGGTTTTGGCGTCCGGGTTGACAAGACCGGCGCGCGCGCCGCCTTCGATGGACATGTTGCAGACGGTCATGCGCTCTTCCATCGACATGCGGTCGAAGACATCGCCGGCGTATTCGTAGGCATAGCCGATGCCACCCTTGGCTCCCAGCAGGCGGATGATGTGGAGGATGACGTCCTTGGCATAGACGCCCGGGCGGAGTTCGCCGTTCACTTCGATGCGGCGCACCTTGAGAGCTTCGAGCGCCAAGGTTTGCGAGGCGAGCACATCGCGGACCTGGGTGGTGCCGATGCCGAAGGCGATCGCGCCGAATGCGCCGTGGGTGGCGGTGTGCGAGTCGCCGCAGGCGATGGTGGTGCCGGGCTGGGTGATCCCTTGCTCGGGGCCAACCACATGGACGATGCCCTGTTTGCCGGAGGCGAGGTCGAAATAGGTGACCCCGAAGTCGTCGGCATTCTTGCGCAGCGCCTGCATCATTTCCGCAGCGAGCGGGTCCTGTGGGGCGTCCTGATCGATGGTCGGGACGATGTGATCGACGGTTGCGAAGGTGCGCTGGGGGAATTTCACCTTGAGGCCGAGGTCGCGCAGCATGCCGAAGGCCTGCGGCGAGGTGACCTCGTGGATGAGGTGGGTGCCGATGAACAATTGCGTGCGGCCATCGGCCAGCGTGCCGACGGTGTGCGCGTCCCAGGCTTTTTGGAAGAGGCTCTTACCCATGGTGGAAAACGCCGGCTTTTTGCCTCCGGCGGACGGGAAAGCTGCACGGGCGGCCAGCGCTTGTCAAAGCCGCATGCGGCTGGGCCTGCGGATTCAGCGCAGCTCGATGATCAATCCGGCGACGATGGCGCCGAGGGCCACGATCGCGAGCAGGGCGCCGAGAATCTTCAACAGCCTGAGCCAGCCGCCGGGCTTCTTGCCGGTTCCGCCCACCCACTCTTCCCAGGAACGGGTGACCGGGGCCCCGCTCCGGTGGTAGTGCCGCGTCCCGCCGCTGAAGCGGGTATCATCGTCCTTTGGATAGGCTCGCTTCATGGGCGTTTTGGTGGGCTCTGGCATTTGGTGACGATACAGGTGTGAGGGCAACCTTGGAAATCGGAAAGAATTCTCCCGCAGACACTCACCATTTGGCAAATCCCCGCGGATGATGCAAGCTCCGGGTGACATGATCCGTTTTCTCCACACCCGCATCCGCGTCCACGACATGGACAAGTCCGTCGAATTCTACCGGTATCTCGGCTACCAGCTGCGGGAATTCAAGGACTCGCCGCAGGGCAACCAGCTCGCCTTCCTGGAACTGCCCGGCAACGACGTCTTTCTGGAACTCTGCCACTCGCCGGAATATACGGCGAAATGCCCCGAGGACCTCATGCACACCTGTCTCGGCGTGCCGGATGTCATCGCCTACTGCGACCGGCTCGAAAAGGCGGGCATCGAGATCTGGCCGTCCGGCTGGCGCAAAAAATTCTCCTCCGGCTCACGCAAAATGGCCTTCGTGACCGATCCGGACGGCTACGAGGTCGAGATTCTGGAAAACTGAGGGTTGGCCCGGCAATCCGGGCTTTGCTCCGGGCGCGGGATTGTTCATCAAAGGGGCATGGAAATATTCGATTTGGCGCTCGAGCATGCATTGATCTCCAGCGCGGCGGGCGTGCTCGCATGGGATCAGGAAACGTGGTTGCCGCCTGCGGCGGTGGACCACCGTGCGAAGCAGCTCGCCTGGCTCGCCGCGCGCGCGCACGAGCTGGCGGTTTCCGACCGCTGGAAATCCGCGCTCGAACAAGCCGAGGCGGCGGACAATGGCCGCGACCCGGTCCGCCGCGCGAACCTGCGCGAGCTGCGCCGCGAGTTCGACCGCGCCAGCAAATTGTCCGTCGAGCTCGTCTCCCGCCAGTCCGCGGTGAGCTCGCACGCCAAGCATGCCTGGGTGGAAGCCCGCAAGCGGGGCGACTTTTCCGCATTCGCGCCCCATCTGGAGCAACAGCTCGGCCTCGCCCGTGAAAAGGCGGACCTGTGGGGCTACGAGAGTGAGCCATACGATGCCTTGTTGGAATGCTACGAGCGCGGCACCCGCACAGCCGCAGTGGCGGCCATGATCGAGGCGATAAAGCCGGCGCTGCGGGAGATCGCCGCCCAAGCCGTGGAAAAATCCGCTTCACGCGCGGCGAAACTGCCCGCCGGCTCCTTTCCCGTGCCACTCCAGATCGAGTTCAACGCACGGGTGGCGGAGGCCATCGGATTCGATTTCCAGGCCGGCCGCATCGACACCACCGCGCATCCGTTCTGCACCACGCTCGGGCCATCCGATGTGCGGCTGACGACGCGCTATGACGAAAACGATTTCACCTCGTCGCTCTTCGGTGTCCTGCACGAAGCCGGGCACGGGATGTATGAGCAGGGACTGCCGGCGGATGATTTCGGGCTTCCCTCCGGATCGTCCGTCTCGCTGGGCATCCACGAATCGCAGAGCCGCTTGTGGGAAAACCACATCGGCCGCTCGCGGGCGTTCTGGGAGCGCTGGTATCCGGTGGCCTGCGATCTGTTTCCACAGCTCGTCGGGTTTCCGCTCGACGACTTCCTCGCGCACGTCCGCCAGGCGGCCTTCACGCCGATCCGGGTGGAGGCGGACGAGGCCACTTACGACCTCCACATCATCCTGCGCTTCGAAATCGAGCGCCGCATGCTGCGCGGCGAACTCGCCGTGGCCGATGTGCCGGCGGCATGGAACGAGGGCTTCCGCGACCTCTTCGGCTTCGTTCCGGAAAACGACACGGCCGGCTGCCTGCAGGACATCCATTGGGCCATGGGCGGCTTGGGCTATTTCCCGACCTACACGCTGGGAAATCTCAACGCCGCGCAGATTTTCGCCACCGCGCGGAACCATCCGGAAATCGCCTCCGCGACCGACTCCGCCGATTACGCGCCGCTGCTCGCCTGGCTGCGCGAACGGATCCACGCCCACGGCGGCATGCTCGATCCGGCGGATTTGATGGAAGCGGCCTGCGGAAGGAAACCGTCCGCGGAGGATTATCTCGCCCACCTGCGTGAGCGGTATTTGTGATCTGGGGAGCCGGATGATTTTGAAATCCCGCAAAAATTTCCTTGTCAGCTACCTGTTGACGCAAGATACAAGGCGGCGATGGCGAGCTTTGAGCAAGAGGGTGGTTTGTCCGGGGATCTTTTCGTGAACTGGACGGTGCAGATGCGCAAGGGCGTGCTGGACCTCTGCATTCTCAAGGCTTTGTCGGCGGCGGAGTGGTATGGCTACGCGTTGGTGAAGGCGCTGGTGGCGGTGCCTGGCGTGGGGGTGGCGGAGGGCTCGATTTATCCGTTGCTGTCGCGCCTGAAGCGGCAGGGCTTGGTGACCACGAGGCTTGAGGAATCGCCCGAGGGACCGGCGCGGAAATATTATTCCGCCACTCCGGCCGGCCGGGCGCTGGCGGCGGAGATGGAACTGTATTTCGCCGAAATGACGCGCGGCGTGTCGGCCATGCACACGAACGGCGATTTCATCGGAACTTCACCGGCCCCTCACACGGCGTCCCCATCTTGAATTCACCCATCATTTCCCTATGAAACACTGGACCACAGAGGCAGAGCGGCGCTTGGCGGAATACCTGCGCGAGCGGGTGGAGCGCGAGGGACTCGGCGGCGAGGAAGCAGCCGAACTCAAGGAGGACTTGCGCAGCCATATCCACGAAGAGGCGGAGCGCGCGACACCGGAGACCATCGGGCTGATGCAGCTGGAGCACATGCTCGGCCGCCTCGATGCCGGCTATTCTCCCCCGCTGCAAGCGCCGGCCCGCCCGCACGTGGCCGCGAAGCCGGGCGGCGGGTTTGCACGGGTCCTGGCATGGACCTTCGGTGTGGTGGGGCCGCTGGCCATTCTGATTTTCGAGATGCTCGCTTCCTTTTGCGGGTCGGTTTTTTTCGATCCGGTGACGACTTGGTGGCACGCGGACATGATCGCGATGGTGCCGGGAGTGAACGCGTGGCTGTTGCGTAGCGGGCGGCGTGGCGATGACAAGGCGAGGGGCGTGGCGGCGGGCTTCGTGCTGGTGACCGCGTGTTTCTATGCACTGCTGTTCCTGCCCTTGATCCATCTGTCCGCCATCGCGCTGGTGTTTTTCGGCATGGGCATGTTGTCACTGACACCGATCCTCGCGGCCATCGCGACATGGCGCATCGGTCGGCGGACGGCCATGGATGCGGACGACCGTGCGCGCCACAGGGCCGGCTGGCGGATGGGCGCGATGGCCGCGCTGCTGGCTTTGGCCACGCTCGAGGGATCCGCCCTGTGGACACGCGCCAATCTGATCGATGCGCTCTCGGACGAAGGGAAATCCGAGGCGGCGGTTTCCCGATTGCGGACCTGGCACTCGGAGCGCGTGCTGCTCAAGGCATGCTACGAGGGCAACCGCGCCACCATCATATCCACCGACATTTCCGGCTGGATGCTGAGTGGCTGGAGGATTCCAACGATGGCCTTCGGCGGCGGAGGCATGAGTGTCTTCAACTCGGAAAAGGCGCGCGACGTATTTTTCCGGGTGACAGGAAAACCCTTCAACTCGCTCAAGCCGCCGGGCTCCTCGAAGGGCCGCGCGCTGATGGGCCGGGTGGACCCGATGCAGGACATGGAGTTCGACGCCCACGTCGGCGGCGACGATGTCGCGGTGCGGCTGAAGTCTCTCGATCTCACGGAATCGCGCTTCGATGGCCATGTGGACGCGGTCTCGCGCATCGCCTACGGCGAGTGGACGATGGTTTTCAAGAACAGCTCGGCGAACGCGCAGGAGGCGCGGTGCCAGGTCAGGCTGCCGCGCGACGGCCGCGTATCGCGGCTGACCCTGTGGGTGAACGGCGAGCCGCGAGAGGCGGCGTTCAGCACGGTCTCCAAGGTGAAGGCGGCCTACAAGGCGGTGGCCGTCGTGCAGCGGCTTGATCCGGTGCTGGTCAACGTGGTGGGACCGGACACGGTGATGGTGCAATGCTTCCCGGTGCCCGCGCATGGCGAGATGAAGATCCGCTTCGGCGTGACAGCCCCGCTGGACGGCACACGCTGGGAAATGCCACGCATCGTCGAGCGGAATTTCGGCACTTCCCGATCATTGGAACACGCGGTGTGGCTGCAGGGCGGCGATGGATTCAAACTCACCGGCAGCGGCAAAACGCTCGTCTCGCACCGCGATGGCGAAAGCCACTCGCTGGCGGCCACGCTTCACGGTGGCGCAGTGGCCCAAGCCGGCATCGCGCTGGAAACCGACTCACTGCCCGCACAACCTGCGGTCGTCTGGTGCGAGGACCGGTTTGCGAATGCGGGTGAGCGAATCCTGATCCGCGAACCGGTGACCGTCACGCGTCCGGGCTCGGAAAAGACGGTGGTGATCCTCGATGGCTCCGCCTCGCTGGCAAAGGCGAAGGATTGGATTATTCCGGCCATCGCCGAGGCCGCGGACGACGGGCTGGCGATCATCCTGGCCGATGACCAAGCGCGCCGGGTCACTCTGGAGGAGCTGAAAAGCCATCGTTTTTCCGGCGGCCGGAACAACGAACCCGCCCTGCGCGAGGGCCTCCGCCTCGCCAAGGAAAGCGGCGCTCCGGTGGTGTGGATTCACGGACCGCAGGCCGTTGGGTTGTCGCAATCCGAAGCGATCCAACAACTCCTCGAACGCGGCACGGTGCGCCCGGTCATCCATGAAATCGAGGCAGTGCCGGGCCCGAACCGCCTGGCGGAGAAGATTTTCCGCAGTGGCTGCCTGCGCCGCGCACCCAGCCTGTCGAAACCCCGGGAAAACCTCGCCCGCTTTCTCAAGGAACTGCGGCTTGAACGAAGCGAAGCGACGTGGCATTGGCGACGCGCCGCCACCTCCGATGGCCTGCCCGGCAGCAAGGTCTGGGACCAACTGGCGCGTTTCTGGGCCGCTTCGGCAGTCGAGGATCCAACGGTGGTCATGACCGATGCCGCCCGCGCCGAACTCGCGGCCCGCTACCAGACGGTCACGCCGTTCTCGGGTGCCGTGGTGCTGGAAACACGGCGGCAATACGACGAACACGGCCTGACTCCAGCGGATGGCGACGCCACACCGAAAATCCCGAGCGTGCCGGAACCTTCATCCAGCCTTCTCGTTTTGCTCGCCGCGGCAGCCTCCCTGTTGAGAAGAAAGCGCGATCGGATCGATGAATCCGGACTTTGATATCCCGTAAACCGACAATCCGAACTCCCTGTTCTCCAGAAACCCCCAACCATATCCTCCTTATGAATGCCACCAGCGACAATCACGTAAGCATTGCCCTCGCAAAGGTGAGGCACTGGCAACGGTTGATCGAAAAAACCACCCTGGCATTCGCGGCAGCATGCGCGGGAGTGGTTCTCTACCTTGCGCTTTTTCCGAGCTTCTACTATATGGCTTGGATTTTCCTCGGCATGATGCTCTGGGCGGCGGTTGCGGCCGGGTGTCTTTTCCAGACACTGGCCCTGCAGGCCATCGCGCGGTGGAAACGGGTCGAACCGCCTTCCTCGGCGGCGAACGGCCATGGGTTCGTGTTCGGCATGCTTGTTGTGGTGAGCCTGCTCATCGCCTTCAGGGTGCCACTGCACGCCTCCTTCCTGCTGGCCAGGCCGGGATTGGAGCAGGCACTGGAGCAGCACCACGACGACCTGGGCAATGTCGGATTGGTTTCCCACAATTATGGAATCTATCAGATTGGACATGCCGTCCGCCGCTGTCACCACAAGGACCGCGTCTTTTTCCAGTTCCGCAACGACGGCGAGGCAGCCATCATCTACAGCGAAAGCGGCATTGACGATCTCTGTTACAACTCAGGCAACAAGGGGCACCTGTTCGGAAATTGGTACTGGATGAAGGAAGATTAGCACGGCGACACCGGCCCGTCCGTGTGCAGCAATCCGAAGAGGACGCCACCAATCCGTCCCGCTCCTCCAGGAACCCGCTTTGCTCGAACGGCGCTTGATTCAACCGGGCCGGACGGCGACGCTCGCGAGGCGACACGCACCCTGTCATGAATCTCGTCACCGAAAACCTGATTTCACCCGTGGTCTTGTGCTTCGCGCTGGGCATCCTGTCGCGATGGATCAAGAGCGATCTGACCGTTCCGGAGCCGGTCTATCAGGGACTCTCGATCTACCTGCTGCTCGCCATCGGCCTCAAAGGCGGTGCCGCCATCGCCTCGACGCCGCTGGCGGAAATGTTCGCGCCGGTCCTGCTGACCTTGATCCTGGGCATCATCACGCCGGTCTCGGCGTTTTACCTGATGCGCCGGATCGGCAGACTCGGAGTCGAGGACGCCGCGGCGGTGGCCGCCCACTATGGATCGGTGTCGGTGGTGACCTATCTCGCCGCGTCGGAGGCCGTCCAACGCGCCGGAATACCCGGCGAGGGATACCTGCCGGCGCTCGTCGCCGTGCTGGAGGTTCCGGGCATCATCGTGGCCCTCCTATTTGCCAGCAAGGCCGGCCAATCGGGCGGTGGATGGAAAAAGGCGCTGCATGAAGTGGCCACCGGCAAGAGCATCGTGCTGCTCGGCGGCGGGCTGCTCATCGGCGCGCTGTGCGGCCCGCAGAAACTGGCCGACGTGCAGCCGTTTTTCACCACCGCCTTCAAGGGCGTGCTGTGCATTTTCATGATCGAACTGGGCCTGGCGGCCGGCAAGCGCCTGCGCGACGCCGGCCGGGCCGGTGTGCGGTTGTTGG
>JBMTCD010000148.1:0-9639 GCA_049430545.1 Luteolibacter sp. | reverse complement strand
CACCGCCTCGGTCCAGCCCGCGAGGTCGCTGCCGTATTCCACCTTGATGGCGGTGTTGGCATCGGCCGCGGCCGGATCCGCCCTGCGGTAGGTGAAGATGAAGAACTCCGGATCGGTGGTGTTGTCGCAGGTCGGCGCGATGCCGGCATCGTCGCCGCCATCGGACGGATCGCCGCCGAGCACCCATTCAAGCGCGGTGGCCAGACCGCCGGCGTCGAGGTCAAGCGCTGGACCGGGGTCGGTCAGGGTGGAGGCGAAAGCGCCGCCGGCCCAGGATTGGTAAGGACTGGTGACCATGCTGGAGGCCGCGAGGAATTCGGCTGCGATGACGTGTGCTCCCGCTTCGTTGCCCCCGGAGAAGGAATAGGTTCCGGTGCCCGCAGTCGCCACCTTGGCATAGGCGGTGACGTGGCCGTCCCAATTCCTGCTGCCGCCATTGTGCTGCGCACTGGCGATGGTCAGCGGGGGATCGGCGGCCACCGCCGCGACATTTGCGGTGTTGCCGGCGCCGCCCATGCCAAAGGATGCGATCACCAGCGAGCCGGGTGCGTTGGTGGTCAGATCGACGGACCGGGTGTTGGGGTTTGAAATGGCGGTGGCACCGGCACCCGGCAAGGTTCCCGAGAGTCCGAAGACCGTGACGTTTCCACGATTGAGCACGTTGGCCACGATGACTCCGGAAACATGGGATGCGGCGGGATTGTCCAGAATCCAGAGGTGGTTGTAGATCGTATCGGTTTGGGCCGCTTGGGCATTGCGCTGGATCACAGGTGTCAACGGAACTCCATCGTAAGTGACCGAACTGACGGTTCCCTCGGCATTGTTGAAGCCGTGCTCGCCGGTGAGGATCACCACCAGCTTGTCAGACCCGCTGGCATCGAAGGTGCCGGTGACGGTGGCTGACTCGGCTTTCCAACTGGCCGTGCCATCGATCAACAGCTGTCCGCTCAGGACCATGATGGTGGTGTCGTCAGCCAGTGCGGTGGTCGTTGTGAGCGGATTGCCTGAAAGATCGGACAGGATGGCCCCCGCGACAATCCCGAGCCTGAGATCGCCGGGACCTGTGGCGCTGACCGCGACTTCAAAGACGGCGGGGTTGGCTGTGGGCGTCACGCTGCCGATGGAAATCCCTGCCGAGCCGAGGTTGCCGAAGTCGTCCGGCCCGATGGTTGTGGCGTCGATGGCCTTGTCGAAGGTGACCGTGTAAATGAGCGCGCTCGATACCGGGATGGGTCCGCCCGAGACGTCGTCCACGATGGAGACCAGCCTTGGCGGAGTGAGGCCATCCGGGTCGGCCAATTCCACCCCGATGCTTTCGACGGCCTCGGTGAGCCCGCGCGAGTCCGACATGGTGACCTCGAATTGATAGAAACCCGCGGTGCCGTCCAAGAGCACAGTGCTGGTGGCGGCGGCGGCGGTGCCATTGGGGCTGAAGCCGACGTTTCCGGGGCCGGAGATTTTTCTCCAGGTGAAAACGCTGTCACCCCGCGCATGGTCGAAGGCGGAAACCCGCAGCGTGGTCGAGTTCGCCGCGATGTTGACCGTCGGATCGTCCGCGGTGACCGAAACGATGCTCTTGAATTGCAGCGGCGGCGGCGGGCTGGCGTCGGCGTTGATGGCATCGAGCAAGGCCTGCGCCTCCTCCAGTGTGCCTCCTGTCAGGTAACGCCGGGCAAAGGCCGCCACATTCGGATCGGGCGTCACGAGGGTCGAGGAACCGCCATATCGGACCAGGGCGTTGAGCAGGTTTTCATGGAAGCCACCCCAGCCGTTCGAGTTGTCGATCGCCCGCATGGCCGCGGGGACGGCGTCCGCCACCAGGCTTCTCGCCATGGCCAGCATCGCCTCATTCCGGACGTCCAGGCTGAACATCCGGTCGGCAGGCGATTCAAGGGCCACCATGTCCACCAACTCGGGTGCCATTCGAGTCACCTCGGCGGGGGTGAGCGCCTTGAAGAGGTTCTTGATCCGGCCCCGGGCGTTTCCGGTGGGATGCCGTGAAGCCACCTTGAGTGCGTTGAAAAACAACCGGCTTCCGACCTGGGAAATGAGCGTGTCCATCTCGGAGCGGCTGTTGGCGAAGGCGCCACTTCCGAAGATGGCGGTGATCAACGCGGCCTGGTCGAGTTGCATCGGATCGACGGGATCGATGGTAAATGCGGGCCGCTCACGGGAAACCAGAGTCTGCATCATCGACGCCCGGAAGGGCACCTTGTGCGAACTTTGGAACAGGTGGAGTGCCTTTGCCGCGAGGGTCCGCACCTGGGCATCGTCGTCGTTGAGCAAGGAAACCAGTTGTCCCGTGTAGCCGGTGTCCTTGGTTTCCCCGAGAGCCTGGATCGCCCCGTAACGGGATGTTCCATTCACATCCATCGCCTTGGCCCGGATCTCATCGCGGGTGGCGGTGTTGATGCTGCGTTTTCCGAGTTCCGCCGCAGCGAGCTTGCGGATCTTGGGCGACCAGAGAGCCAAGTCACCGACCAGCTGTGCGGTACTGCGGGTGGTGGCATGGTAATCCTCGACGTTCATGCAGTCGCTGACCCGGGCCGGGCTCAGTGCCAACGCGCCGGTGCTGTCACGCCCGGTGAGGTGGAGACTCTCCAAGGGAATGGCATAGGTCAGCAGCATCGCGGTGCTCATGCGGAAATCGTAATAACTGCTTCCATTCGGGGCCCTGTTCTCGCTGTAGGAATCGTAATCGAAGCCACCGTCCCAGCGGCGGTGCAAGTCCAGCATCCAGCTGATTTTCCTGAAGTATTCCTGCACCGCCAGCGGCCCGCCCCGCTGTGCTCCCAAGGGTGCCCAGAAATAATTGAAGTAGGCCCCGGTGTGGCCCACGTCGCGGTCCGTGTCACCGGAGGCCAAGGCCATCATCACAAAGAATCCACCCTGGTCCAAGTAGTCCGGATCGTCGTCCAGGACGATGGCGGCGAGCCCGCACTTGCCATTGTTTTCATGCCTCGGATCGTATGCCTCATGCTCGCCATAGGGAATGGCTCCCCGGTTTGCGTAAGAGGCGTAGAACATCTTCGCCCGTTCGATCATGCCATCGACCAGTGGATCATCGACCCCGCACCGTTTGGCGAGTTGGACGCCGAGCAGGCACGGCATGCCGATCGAGTTGACGACACCGTATCCGGTGTTGACGGGACGGTGGCTGATCGATCCGTCATATGCCCCTTGCCGGAGCGAGTGTGCCACGGTTCCGTAGTGGCTGGCTCCCTTCGCGAGGTTGATGGCCAGGGCCTCGATGGTCGGGAACACCTGCGCGTCTCCGGTGATGAGATAATATTCTCCGAGGAGAATCAGTTCGTGGGCCCGCCCCCACGGAATCGGGTAGGCGGTGGACGCGGTGTAGTTCCGCAAGGCATTCAGTTCGGACGTGCTCTTGATCAGGGCCCGCGCCTCGGTCTGGGCCTTCTTCAGGTAGAGCGCCCGGTCCGGGAAAAAGTCGTCCTGCGCCGCGAGCAGGCTCAGCGCTCCCATCCGATACCTTCCGGAGCTTTCTTTCTTGTAATAGTAATCCATTCCCTCCTTGAGAATCTTCTGTGACTTCGGGCATTGGTAGGGCGCGCTGGCGGAGTATGCGCCCATGGTGCGCAGGGGCAGGGTGACCACGGACTGCGCCCCGGCGCGCCAGCGGATCAGCTTCAGCTGGGCCGGACTCCGTGCCTCCGCATCGGCAATCGCCGCGGCCAGTCCCCTCCGCGCATCGGTGTCGAATGGGACCGGCGCGGCAGACGTGCCACTCGCGCCCAGAATCAGGTCGTCCGGCAGGAATACCCCGGCCGCTGGCGACCCGGAATCCACTTTCCGCACCTGAATCTGCCGGCTCTCGACCGATCCGTTGATCCCGCCACTGGTGGTGTCATAATACACCCAGCCTCTCATTCCGGTGGGTCCCAGGTTCCAGGTGGTGGTCAGGTTGCTTGGTATGGATGCCCCGGCCGTCAGGTCGGGCGGGGCCGCATCGACAGGGGCGGCACCGACGAGAACGGCAGTGACAACAACGGCAAGTCCATGTGGGTGATTCCATCGGCTTTTCATGATGTTTGTCGCTGGCTTTGAACCCAGGCTGATCAAAATCCCGGCAACGGGAGTGGAAAACCGCGTGGGCTTGATGGATTGTTTTCGAAACTTCTCCTCGGTTGGCTGTTCCACAACCAAGCGATGCGAAGCATGACGAGCGATACCCATTTTCCGCTCAATAGAAAGCAGTTTTGCACGTTCAGCCAGTCCTGATCCATTGTATCCACGGCGGAAATCAGAAATCCGGCAAAAAAAGCGGCCTCCGGACGGGAGGCCGCTTTGGATTGGAACGTGTTTGTGGAGATTCCGCTTACGGCGTGACCACCGTCACGTTGAGGCGGGCGAAGAGTTTTCCGCCCACCGCGAGCGTGCGGCGGATTTTCACTGCCACCAGGTCGATGCCTGCGGCCGCCCCGTCGTCGGTTTCGATGATCTCGACATCCGCTCCGGCCACCGCCTCGGTCCAGCCCGCGAGGTCGCTGCCGTATTCCACCATGATGGCGGTGTTGGCATCGGCCGCAGCCTCATCCGCCCTGCGGTAGGTGAAGATGAAGAAATCCGGATCGGTGGTGTTGTCGAAAGTCGGCGCGATGCCGGCATCGTCCGCGCCATCGGTCGGATCGCCGCCAAGCACCCATTCGAGGCCGGTGGCCAGACCGCCGGCGTCGAAGTCGAGCGACGGGGTCGGATCCGTGAGGTCAGTGGCAAAGGTTCCTGCGATCCAGGTGTCATACGGAATGCCACCGCCCGCTTCCGCCGCCAGGAACTCTGCGGCGATGGTGTGTGTGCCGTTGATGTTGCCACCGGTGAACTCATAAGCAGCGGTGCCAGGGGATGTGGTCAGTGCGTAGCCCGTCACGTGGCCGTCCCAGAGGTTGCCAGTCGATGATTGCGCGCTGGTTTCGATCAATGGTGCGACAGCATCCACCGCCGTGGCATTCGCCGTGTTGCCATCGCCACCCATGCCGTGGGAGACGATCACGACCGAGTTGGCGGCAGTGGTCGAGAGCACCACCGATTTCGAGGCCTGGCCCGAGATGGCGGTTTGGCCAACTCCCGGTGCCGTGCCCGAGAGGCCGAAGACCGTGACGTTGCCGCGGGTGACCACATTGGCCACGACGTTGCCCGAAACATGGGCAGCGGCGGGGTTGTCCAAAATCCAGATGTGGTTGTAGGTCACGTCGGTTCCGGACACCAGTGGCCTGCGTTGAATCACCGGAGTCAGAGGGACGCCATCATAGGTGACCGAGGTGACGTTGCCATCGGTGTTGTTGAACCCGTGCTCGCCGGTCACAATCACCACCAGCTTGTCCGATCCGCTGGCGTCGAAAGTGCCGCTCAGCGTGCCTGAATTGGCGCTCCAGGCCGTGAATCCATCCACGGTGATCGTTCCGCGCTCCGGACCAGAGCCGGCGTTGACCGTGATCGTGGTGTCGTCCGCAAGGGCCGAGGTGGTATCAACCTGGGTGCCGTTGACATTGGTGATGACGGCGCCCGCCGCAACTTGCAGCGTGATCGTTCCGGCACCTCCGGGAGTGACGTGCACCGCGAATTGTGCGGGATTCGAGGTTCTGGCCACGGCGTTGACCGTGATGGCCGGGGAACCGCCGTTGTCGAAATCCGTGACATCCACGCTGCTCGGATCGACGGTTTGGCTGAAGGTCACGAAATAGGTGAACGACTGTCCGGCAAAGACCGGCCCGCCCGCTTGGTTGTCTTCGATCGAGACCAGCGTCGGCGCGGGATCCGGCTCGACGGTGATGGTGGTGTCATCCGGCAAGGCCAGGGAGGTGTCCAGGGGATTGCCCGCGAGGTCATTGATCGTGGCACCTGCTGCGATGGCCAGTGTCAGATCGCCCGCTCCGGCGGGATTCACCACGACAAGAAAAACCGCAGGATTGCCGGTGGCGGCGACGCTGCTGATGGTGACCGGCGCGGAGCCGCCGTTGACGAAGTCGGCAATGTCCACGGTGGAAGCGTCGATTCCCTCATCGAAGGTGACGGTGTAGGTGACCGGAACGAATGCGACGGCAGGGCCGCCGGAAATGTTGTCCTCGATGGAGGCGAGAGTCGGCGGCGTGGTGTCGCTGAGCACCGTGATGGTGGTGTCGTCCGTGATTGCGGAGCTGGTGTCCACCGCGTTGCCTGCGGGATCCTCAATGACCGCTGCCACTTTGGTCTGCAGTTGGATGGTGCCGGCAGTGGTCGGCGTGACGGTCACCTCGAAGGACGCCGGATCCACAGTGCCACGGATGCTGTCAAAGGTCACGCTTGCGGTGCCGGTATTCTCGAAGTCGTCCAAGGTCAGGGTAGAAGCATCGATCGACTCGCTGAAGGTGACGGTGTAAACCACCGAATCCACTCCGAGAATGGCGTCCGCTCCTGCGCGGTCGTCCACGATGGAAAGCAGGTTCGGCGCGACGGTTTCGGAGAGATCGATCACCGTCAGCGGCACCGAGATGACATAGAGAGACCTCGCGGTGGTAGTAGCGTCTGTGAAACGATTCCAGACCCTGCCGGTGGTGTTCGCATTGGAAGCGCCACGGTTGTAGGTGGTGTTGTCCGTCGTATTGCCCAATGCGTTGACGAGGGTGCCGTCGGTGTTGCAGCCAGTGGCAACGTCCTTACCGTGAATGTTGGCGGAATCGCCAAGCCCAAACTGGTTGAGATACGGCGAATAGTGCACATTTTGTGAAGCAGTGACCGAATTTCCGTTGGAGTCCAGGTTGGCGGACTGTGCCGCCAACCGTATGACGGAATCTCCATTGAACGGATTGCTCCAAAAGTTCCAGATGTCCGCGTTGTTGCGGGCGATGCAGGTTGATCCATCCGTGACATACACCGGGTGGCCAGCTCCGCCGACTCCAGCTCCTCCAGTGAGATCACTGGTTCCCGTGTTGTCCCTGGCCAGGCTTTTGGGCGAGAGCGCCTCGGTGGTGGTGGGATCGAGGTTTACCGTCACCATCGCCTTCCAATAGCTTCCCTGAAGGGCAGTAACCTGCCAGGCTTCTGCTGTCGCGAAGTCATTGTAAAAGTTCGGATCATTGGAGGTCCCCGTGGTGGTGTTTTGCGTGTGGAAGGCGATGCGGTATTGATCGCCAACCTGCCAGGGATTGCCGGTGTTGGGGTTGATGCCGCCATTGGCGCTGAGATCAAGCACACCCAACTGGCAGCCGATCGGAGGTGCGAGCGAGACGGTGCCCTCGACTGTGGAGGTCTTGTCCGCCGAGTCGGTAACCTTGAGCTTGATGGTGTTGGCACCCACGGCCATGCCATAGCTGGATTGCAGGTCGGCATAGCTGATCGAGGCCGGCGTGGCACCGGTGATGGCTTCGTCGAAGTCGCCGTCGTTGTCGAGGTCCCACTCGTAGGTGGTGACCGTTTCGCCATCCGACGCCAGGGAGCCGCTGCCGTCGAGGCTGAGCGATCCGTTGATGGCCACCTCGTAAGGCCCGCCCGCATTGGCGATCGGATTGCCGAGGGTGGCGTTGAGTTGCACGTCGTCGAACTCCGTTTCGCCGGTGGACAGGCCCGAGAGACCCTTGCCGAGGAGGCGGATTTCCAGCGGCTGGCCGACCAAGGCTGCGTCCGCCACGTTGTAATTGTAGGTCACCGATGCCGTCACAAACGAATCGGACGCCGGGGATTGGGTGTTGTCGTCCTCCGCCAGCACCGTGCCACCGGCGAGCAGCTGGATCCGGTAGCCATCGTAGGGAAAGCTGATTGAGTTGCCCACCTTCACGCTCAGTGTGTAAGACGAATCGGCATCGAGCTTGGCGGCAAGCACCTGCGAGAGACCGGCATCGAGCACGCCGCCAAAGACGTAGCCGACATTCGAACCTTCCGGTGCTTCAGCCGTGAAGTCGGTTGCGGCAGGGTTGAAGACCCCGATTTCGGAAGCGGAACCGACGTTCGACCAACCGGTCGCTGTGGCGACGTAGGAACCGTTGTTTGGAACCGCTGGATCCTCGAAGCTGGGATTGGTGATGGTCAGAGGCTGTGCGGCCCAGGCCGCGCAGCCCAGGAATGAACTGCCGGCAAGCAGCCATGGTATGTTGTGTTTGTGCATTGGTTTCATGTGTTTTTTTGTTGGAGCGGGGGACTGAGATGATTTCTGCGGATTCCGGGCATTGTCACTGCGGACGTGAAATTGCTGTGGCGCGTGTCTTGCGAGTGATGCCGGAAGGACCGATGAGGCGTGCGGGGTTGCAGGAATGAGGCGCGATGGAGAACCTTGTGCTCAAAGAGCAGAGCACCGATACATTCCTGAGTAAGGGACCCAAGAAAAAAGGTTCTCGACTTCTAACCCCTTTATGGGTTTAGTAAATGCATGGCAAAGGTCAAAATATTCTCAGCCGTCGAGCAGGTGGCCGGGCACGTGAAAAAAGGTTTGGTGGCCGGTTATTGGCGCGGGGAGATGCCCGGAGTGGTGGCCCTGGCGGGCGAGCTTGGGGTGAATCACAAAACCGTGGAGGCCGCGTTGTCGCAGTTGGAGCGGGAAGGGGTGCTGGTGGGGCAGGGTGCGCGGCGGCCGCGGCGGGTCGGGTCATTCAATGAGTTGGCTGGCCCCTCATTGCGGATTGGACTGGTGTTGCATGAGGCCGCGGATTTGCGCACGGAATTGACGCTGGAAATCCGCCATGCGCTGCAGGAATCCGGTCATGTTCCGTTTGTGGCGAAGCGCAACATCGCGGAGCTTGGCTCGGATATTGCCAAGGTTTCAGCGCTGTTGGCGAGGCAGCCTGCGGACGCGTGGGTGGTTTATGCCGCGCCCTTTGAGGTGCTTGAGTGGTTTTCCAAGGGCGAATTGCCGGCATTTGCGGTGTTCGGTCGCTTCAGGCGTCTGCCAATCGCGGCAGCTGCGCCGGACAAGACCGGTGCTTATGTGGCGGCCGTGAACAGCCTGGTGCGGCTCGGGCACCGGCGGATCGTCCTGCTTGCGCGTCCGCAACACCGGCAGCCGGTGCCGAGCCGTGCATTGCAGACCTTTCTGGACGCCCTGACACGGGAGGGGATCCAGGTGAGCGATTATCACAATCCGCATTGGGAAAACACGTGCGAGGGATTTCAGAAATGTTTGGAATCCTTGTTTCGCTCGACTCCACCAAGCGCCTTGATTGTGCAGGAATCCGTGTTGCTTGGGGCCGTGCAGCAGTTTCTCCAAGCGCGTGGCATCCGCGTGCCCCGCGACGTCTCGCTGGTTTGCACCGATCCGGATCCGACCTTTGCCTGGCGGGTCCCCACGGTGGCCCACATCCGCTGGGACACAGGGCCGGTCATACGGCGGATTGCGCGCTGGGCGAATCAGGTGGCGCTCGGCAAGAAGGACCGTCAGCAATTGCTCAGCAAGGCGGAATTCGTGCCCGGCGGAACGATCGGTCCCGTGGCGGCCAAATTCAGGGGTTTGTGACGCGCCGTGTTGGCCCTGGCAACTCCATGCAATGATCGGTGAACCACCGGGTGGCCCGGCGCTTTCCGGAATCTGAACCGCACACGAAAAAAGCGGCCTCCGGATGGGAGGCCGCTTCGGGTTGAAACGTGTCTGTGGAGATTCCGCTCAGGGCGTGGCCACCACCACCTTGAGGCGGGCGAATTTCTTCGCATCGGGTG
>JBMTCD010000147.1:0-9768 GCA_049430545.1 Luteolibacter sp. | reverse complement strand
CTGAATTTTTCCCAGTGATGAAGCGGAGCCGAGAAACTCAAGCCAAACGCCCTACGCGAGGATCGCGGGTTTTGCCGGTTTCGTTCGGTGGCCCGGGCGGGCTGGAGTTTACCGGAGCAGGCAAACTCCACAATCAGGCCGCTGCCGCGGCGGAATTTCTTGCGATCTACCCCGGTGATCCATGGGCGGAGGGCGGGCTGCGGCCAAATCGCGGGCCGCTGGCAAGAAACACGCTTTGGTCACGTAATCCTGCCACCGCACATGATGGTTGCGCCCGGGCAAATGAAACAGGCATTTCTGACAATCTCGCTGGTCTTTCCGGCAACGGTTTTCCTCCACGCCACGGAACATCCGCTGGTGCTTCATTACGACGAACCCGCAGAGACCTGGGAGCGCGACGCCCTGCCGGTCGGGAACGGCCGGCTCGGCGCGATGGTCTTCGGTGGCGTGGAAAACGAGCGCATACAGATCAACGAGGAAAGCGTCTGGGCCGGCCCGCCGGTGCCCGAGCTGATGCCGGGTTTCCGCGAGGCATTCCACAAAGCCCGCGCCCTGTGGTTTCAAGGCAGGCATGCCGAGGCCGAGCAACTGGTGCAGGACCATCTCGGGCCGCGGATCGCGCCGCGCAGCTACCAGACGCTCGGCGACCTGCGGATCGCGCTGCACGGAGTGGATGGAAAACCCACCGGCTACCGTCGTGAACTCGATCTCGACCGCGCGGTGGCCACCACCACCTTCACGCTGGATGGCGTGACTCACCGCCGCGAGGTTTTCGCTTCCGCACCGGCGGACGTCTTGGTGGTCCACTGGACCGCCGACAAGCCCGGGGCGATCGATGCCACCGTTTCACTCCTCCGCAGTGAAGGTGCCAAGGTGGTGGCGGAAAATGCATCCACCCTGGTGATGCGTGGCCGCGCCAGCCATGGCGAAAAGCACCTTGGCACGCACTTCGCAGCCATCCTGCAGGCGCGTGCGGACGGTGGCGAAATCACACGAGGCGACGGCGCGGCGCTTGAAGTGAAAGATGCCGACAGCCTGACCCTGGTCCTCGGCGCGGAGACCGATTACCACTGGAACGATCCGGCGAAGCCTCTGGAGACCGATCTGGTGCCGGCGGCCGCAAAGCCGGTCGCCGCCGCCCTCGGCCGTGATCTGGCGGATCTCCGCGATGCCCACATCGCCGATCACCAGCGCTTGTTCCACCGCTGCCGGCTCGACCTTGGCGGGTGGGAGGCGGCCGCCACGCCCACCGACGAGCGGCTCGCCAAGGTGGCGCAAGCTTATCGTGAGGATGGCATTCCGGGCTGCGAGGACCCGGCATTGTTCGCGCTTTATTTCCAATATGGCCGCTACCTGCTGGTCTCCTCGTCCCGCTCCGGCACCATGCCCGCGAACCTTCAAGGAATCTGGAACGAAAGCATGGCCGCGCCATGGAACGCGGACTATCATATCAATATCAACTTGCAGATGAATTACTGGCCCGCCGAGGTCACCAATCTCGCGGAATGTCACGGTCCGCTCTTCGATTTGATCGAGCGGCTGGTGCCCGCCGGCCGGGAGGCGGCGCGCAAGGGCTACGGCGCAAGGGGATGGGTGGGCCATCACACGACGGATGCCTGGCTCTGGTCTGCACCCATGGGCAAGGCCCGCTGGGGAATGTGGCCGCATGGCGGCGGGTGGAGCACCCAGCATTTGATGGAGCATTACCGGTTCACCGGCGACAAGGCATTCCTCAACCAACGGGCATGGCCGGTCCTCAAGGAGGCGGCGATGTTTTATCTCGACTATCTCGTCGAGGACCCGGTGACGAGGAAACTGGTTTGTGGCCTCGACAGCTCGCCGGAAAACGCCTTCCGCATCCCGGGCGGCAAGGAACCGCTCTTCCTCTCGATGGGGGCATCGATGAGCCAGCAAATCGTCTGGGATGTGTTCACCAACGCACTCGAGGCGGCCGAGGTGCTGGAGCTGGCCGATCCCGTGATCGAGGAAATCCGCGTGGCACTCGGCAAGCTCGCTGAAGCCGGGATCGGCAAGGACGGCCGCCTGATGGAATGGGCGCGCGAATACGAGGAGCCCGAACCCGGACACCGCCATATCTCGCACCTCTTCGCCATCCATCCCGGCCGCCAATACAACTGGCAAGCCACCCCGCGCATGATCGAGGCCGCCCGCAAGTCCATCGACCACCGGCTTTCCCACGGCGGCGGCCACACCGGTTGGTCGCGCGCATGGATCGTCAACTTCCGCGCCCGCTTCCGCCAGCCGGACGAGGCATGGAAAAACCTCCACGCCCTGCTCGCCAAATCGACCACGCCCAACCTGTTCGACACCCACCCGCCGTTCCAGATCGATGGCAACTTCGGCGGCACTGCGGGAATTGCCGAGATGCTGTTGCAAAGCCATGTCGGCGACAGCCGCAGCGGCTACCTGCTCGAATTGCTGCCCGCCCTGCCACCGGTATGGCCGGCCGGCTCGGTCGAGGGCCTGCGCGCGCGCGGCGGCTTCACCGTGGATTTGAAATGGGATCAGGGGAAACCCCAATCCGTCCGCCTCAGCCATCCCGGACAAGCCGAAGTCCGCGTGATCTCCGGTGACACGCAGACCACCCTCAAGGCCGACGGCTCATGGCACGTTTGGCAGCCAAGGTAAGCCGGTGGCGCATCGCTTGGGCGACACCGCCGTGGGCACCGGCGGCTCAATAGGATGGGTTTGGTGCCTTGCCCTGATTCCGGGATCGCATGACGGCTTCCGCTGCATTCATCCTAAATCCCGAAATGCAAACCACGAAACCCACGAAAAAAGAGAGGCTTCTGGAGGATTGGTCTTTCACTCACAGGGTGCACGGCACTATTGCTTCATCTCTTTGATTTTAGTGAACTTTCGTGTTTTTCGTGGTTCCTGTTTTCCATTGTAGGCTCATGTCTTGCGGCGATGTAGCAGGGCAAATGCCCCGAATCCTGCCAGCAGGCAAAACGATGGTTCGGGAACCGGTGTGGCGGACCATGCCAGGCCGTAATCCTGCAGCAGCTCGCCGGTGCCCCAGACGTCTCCCTCCGTGTTGTCGAAGCTGTTTCCAAGATAATCCACACGGATGCCGTAGCGGGCGGTGGTCGGCACGGTGAATGAAAGATGCTCGACCACGTTGTAGTTGCTTTCCGAACTGGCGACCAGCTGGTCGAAGTTGCCGTTTGCATCCAGCATCCAGACCGAAAGGTCCAGGTTTGCCTGGGCCACGTCGGCATAAAGCAGGTTGGCGAAATCGAAATAGCGGCTCCGCATCCAGGTCAGGCTGGTGGTCATGGTGGTTCCCGCCGCGATCTCGGCGAAGATCTCGTAGTCATTCGCCGTGCCGACCGTGGCGTGACCGAAGTCCCAGCCATCAACCGCCACCTGCCCGAGCGCGCCGGTTTGCTGGCCGAGGACATCGATCTGCCCGCCAATCTGCAGTTCAAACGCAGTGGCAAGATTCAGCGAGCCGGCACCAAGGTTCCAATCGAGCGATTGGGTCGTCTTCAAGTGGGCGTTTTCCCCGGTGGTCATCTGGAGTCCGTTGCTCCAGTCGGTGGGTTTGTCGGCACTGGTGAGCAACAGCGCCTTGATCACCATGCTCTCGGTGGCGGATGAATTTGCGGAAAGTTCCGGCAGGGTCTTTGCCGCACTGTTGAGCAATGATGCGCCGCCCGCGACGATCGGTGCCGAGAAGCTGGTTCCGGCAATGCCGTTCGAGTAAGCGTTGCTCACGCTGCCGCTGTTGGTTGAGCCGGACAGGGTCGGATTGTTGCCGCCGGTCTGGCCGCCATAATATGCGCTGACCAAGGATTGGCCCGGCGCGACGATGTCGACGGCAGCTCGAACGCCAGCGACGATTTGGTCGGTGCCGTTTTCATCAATGTAGCCGAAGTTTTGCGGGCCGCGGCTGCTGAAGCTGGCGATCGTGTCGTAACCATTCGCGCCACCCAGCGCTCCCACCGTCAGCGCGTTGTAGCCGGCCCCGGGTGCGCCTACTGTATTGCTGGCGGGCCCTGAGTTGCCGGCACTGGCCACATACAGGGTTTTGCTGTTTTGATAGCTGTAGGCATCCATGACCACTGTGTATGCATTGATGCCTGAGGCATCGCTGTAGCCAAAGCTCGAGTTGACCACATCGGCTGTGGCAAAAACCGCTTGATAAGGTGTGAGGAAGGATTCGGGGGTCACATCAAAAGAAAGGGCGTACGCATTTCCGCTCCAGGACGAGGCGATTGCGGCGCTGCGCAGGTCGGCACCATGGGCGATGCCCTTCGGGAACAGGGACGATGGCGACCCATTTTGTCGGCCGCCGATCAACATCGCCGCCCATGTGGCATGCCGGTCGTATTTGTCGGAAATCGAGGCTCCGCCCCATGAGGTGCTCCCAGCGACAAAGTTGCTGCTGTTGGTGGCGACGTGCGACAACGACTCATGGCCATTCCAGAAATGCCCGGCCTCCAGGTTGTAAACCACCGTGTTCTGGCCGGTGATCGGTGTGGAATGCTGGTAATAGGCGTTTGCCCCCACGGCGGCATTGACATCGAAGGTATTTCCTCCCACCGAGGTGGTGATTTGGTTGATGCCCTCGTTCGGCACGGTCGCGAGAACAGGCAGATCCGGCCCAGCCAGACTGGACAGCTGCATGGATGGATCCAAGGGAATCACCGGTCGCTCGCCTGCCCGCGTCTGGACCGACAGCGCCATCACCGCGACCGACATCGCGAGCCCGGTGCAGGATTTGAATCCGGCGATCCGGCAGCGGCCGGGCCCCGGCGAGTGGCTCGATGGGTGATTCATTGAATTGTGCGTGATGGGTTATTCCAATGGCTGGCCTTCAACAAGCAAGAACTCTGGCCGCGTTCATGAAGTTGGATCGGGCCTGAATCATCAATCCACCGAAACCGCTCCAGGCTCCAGCGAGTTTTCCCGGGGTATCGGGAAATCCGCAAATCCGGCTCGATGAGCGGGGCGGTGCGGCTTCGTCGCCCATCGCTTCCTGGCCCAGTCAATCACCCGCGCGACAGAAACTCCCGGGAAACGCACACGTATTTCTCCGCCCACGTCTTCACCTTCGCCTGTTCGTCGAGCGAGAGCGTCCTCACCACTTTCGCCGGCGAACCCAGCACCAGCGATCCCGGCGGAATCACCGTGCCACCGGTCACCAGCGCCCCTGCGCCTATGATTGAGCGCTCGCCGATCACCGCCCCGTCCAGCACGATCGCTCCCATGCCCACCAGCACCTCGTCCTTCACCGTGCAGGCATGAAGGATCGCCGAGTGACCCACCGTCACCAGCTCGCCCACGTGACACCCGTAATCGTCCGCCAGGTGAATCACCGTGTTGTCCTGGATGTTCGAGCGCGGCCCGATGACGATCTCGTTGATGTCGCCGCGCAGCGTGGTTTGATACCACACGCTGCTCTGCTCGTGCAGGGTCACGCGCCCGATCACGTCCGCGCTTGCCGCCACAAATGCCGTATCATGGATTTTTGGGGAAAATTCCGCGAATTTCTCGATGGCCATGTTGCAAAATAAGATGGAACCGCCCGCCACGCAAGCCCGCCTCCCGGCCCCGCCCGGCCGACGTAAAAAAACGCGGACCCGGGAAAACTTCGCTGTTGCAAATCCCCGGGCGCTCCGCTAGCTCTCCCGCCCCGCGCGCCAGACCGCGACCCATCACGAACATTTCCACGAGGGAGGCCCCATGAACATCATCGACAAAATCGAGCAGGAACAACTCAAGCAGGACGTCACTCCCTTCAACGTGGGCGACACCGTCAAGGTCCACTGTCGCGTGGTCGAGGGCGGCAAGGAGCGTATCCAGATTTTCGAGGGCCTCGTCATCGCCCGCCGCGGTGCCGGAGTGAATGCCGCCTTCACCGTCCGCAAAATTTCCTACGGCGAGGGCGTCGAGCGTGTTTTCCCGGTCCATACCCCGCGCATTGCCAAGATCGAGGTCGTCAACCGCGGCAAGGTCCGCCGCGCCAAGCTCCATTATCTGCGCAGCCGCGTCGGCAAGCGCGCCCTGCTCGTCAAAAGCGCGAACTGATCCTTCCGGCGCCCCCGGTCGTTGTAATTGGGCTTTGCGGAAACCCGGCGGCAATTTCACTGTTGCGCCGTGCGAGTTCCCATCCCGATAGCCGTGATTTTGTGTCTGGTCGCGATCGCCGGCACATGGTGGTGGTCAACCCGCGATCGGGAATTCCTGCGCCCACCATCCGAGGAAACACTGTTGCGCATCCGGACGCGGACCGCTTCGCCGGGTGTCGGGAATGCCGGCAAGCCGCAGGACGAGAGTTCCGTCTTCGTGGCCCCACGCTCCGCACCTGTGCCGCCCCGGCTCGATGAGTTTGCGGACCTCGCGCGCGATGACCCCGGAAAACTTCCAGCGCTTGCCGCCGAGTGTGAAAATCGCGGGGATTTCCCACGTGCCCTGCTCGCGTATGAACGGATCGTCGATTCCACAGCCCTCACTGGCGATGCCCTTGCAAGCGCGCTGCAGGCGGTCCGCAGGCTGCGTGCAAAGCTGCCGCCGTGGGACGCGCGGCCCGATGGCGCGCGGGTTCTCACCCTTCACGCCGGCACGGCGGAAAACAACGCCGCGCGGATCGAGCCGGTCATTGCACGGCTCGCGGAGGAAATTTCCCGTGCCTCCCACGGCATCCTGAGTGTCCAGCCACTCGTTCACCGTGGCCCGGCCCGGCCGCTCGGCGATCTGCCGCCCCCGGTGGCGGTCTGGATCGGCGGGGCGGATCACGACTCGCCCACCACGCTCGTCCGCTCGATCGCCCTTGAAGGCGAGGACGAATCGTGGGCCGATATCGGCCGCAGCTGTTTCGAGCTCATCGCCGAGGATCTCGCGAAAAAATCCCGGCTGCGTGTGCCATTGCCCGCCGCCACCGATGATGCCGCCATTTTCTTTTCCGACCGCGTGACCCGCCTGGCGTGGGAAACGATCGGCTCCAGCCTGAATGCTCCCGGTTCCTGAAAAAAATCGGCGTTTGCATGATGCGCGAACCGGACGATCGTTTTTTGTTGTGCCGCACGTATCGTCGACATTCTGAACAAAAACCGTGCCACCCGCCGCTATCAGGCCGACCCCAACCGCCCACCGATTCTCATGAAAACCATCGCCACCATCGCCCTTTCCGCCGCGTTGTTCGCCCCTGCCGGAGCCAACCCCGCGCGCTATGAATCCGTGCGCCAGGAAATCCGACTGGCCATCGCCCGCGGCAACCAATGGCTCCAGGCCCAACAGAAGCCCGCCGGCCACTGGGACGACGGCCAACTTCCGGCTGTCACCGCACTCGCGCTCAATGCCGCAGTGCGCGATCCCAGCCTCGACCGCTCCAAGTCCTTCCCCGATCACATTGAGAAAGGCTTCACCTGGCTCCTCGCCCAGCAGAAGGAGGACGGCGGCATCTACAACCGCGGGCTCTCGGTTTACAACACCGCCACTTCCGTCACCGCACTGATGGCCGCCGACCGCAAGGACTTCCATCCCGCCGTCGTCAAGGCGCGCAACCATCTCATCAAAAACCAGTGGGACATCGGCACCCCGGGCGAGACCGATAACCCGAACGACGGTGGCATCGGCTATGGCTCCAGCAACGAGCACACCGATCTCTCCAACACCGTGCTCGCCATCGAGGCGCTCGCGCTGTCCCAGAAGGTCGTCGAGGACGGCAATTTCGGCGAGCAGCCGGAACTCAACTGGCAGGCCGCCATCACCTTCCTCAATCGCTGCCAGAATCTGAAGGAAAGCAACGACCAGGAATGGGCTTCCGACGATCCGCAAAACAAGGGGGGCTTCATCTACTCGCCCTTCGAGTCCAAGGCCGGCGAAATGAAAACCGCGGACGGCCGCGTGGCGCTGCGTTCCTACGGCTCCATGTCCTACGCCGGCCTGCTCTCGATGATCTATGCCAAGCTCTCGCCCGACGATCCGCGGGTCAAGGCCGTCAAGGAATGGCTCGGCCGCAACTACACCCTCGAGGAAAATCCCGGCATGGGCGCACAGGGATTGTTTTACTACTATCACACCATGTCGAAGGCGCTCACCGCCGCCGGTGTGGACCAGCTCGCACTCGAAGAGGGCGGCAAGGCCGACTGGCGCGGCCAACTCGCCGTGAAACTCCTCACCCAGCAGCGCGAGGACGGCTCATGGGTCAACGACAACGGCCGCTGGATGGAGTCCAATCCCGTTCTGGTCACCGCCTTCACCGTGCTGGCCCTCGAGCACATCTACGATTCGATCCCGCAGTAATCCTGCCCCCACTCAAGCCCTGCGGATTTCAGCGGCCGCGTGCGGGGTTCCACGGAACACATCGCGCGCGGCTGTTTTGATTTCCTCGTCCGTCACGCGCAGCATCCTGCCGCGCCATTCCTCGATGGACGGAATGCGGCCGAAATCCATCAGTCCCTCGCCCGCCCATGTGGCGTGCGCGGCGCTGGATTCGAAGGCGAGCTTGCTCTGCGCGATGGCAAGCCGCTTGGCGCGGTCCAGCTCGCCGGGCCGCGGGCCGTGCTCGGTCAGATCCTCGATCTCGCGGAAAATGCAGGCCAGCGCCTCGTCACGCGCCTCGGGGTCGAGGCCCGCGGTGATCTCGAAGGCGCCGGTTTCATCGAACAGGTTCACATCGCTGCCGATCTGATAGCACAAGCCGCGTTCCTCGCGCAGTTCGAGGAACAACCGCGAGCTGGAACTTTCACCCAGCATCAGGCTCAGCAGCCGCAACGCATGGCGGCTCTCGGAATGACGCCCCGGCGTGTGCCACGCGAGCGCGAGCTGGAGTTGATCGGTCTCGCGCGTTTCCACCAATTGGCGGGGCGGGTGTGTCGCCGGATCGAAAGGCAATGGCTTGCCGAGAGGATGGAACGCCGCCGGCAGCAGCGGGGCGAGGAGTTCCATCACGTGGTCGATCCCGAACGGACCCGCGGCCGCGATCACCAGATCCTCGCAGAAATGATGGCGGTCGCGGAAACCGAGCAGTGTCGCGCGATCGATGCGCGCGATCGATTCCGCGCTGCCCCCGATCGGGTGGCCGAGCGGGTGAGCGCCCCACATCGCGGATGATATCATGTCCCCGATGTGGTCCGCGGGGCTCTCGCGATAAAGGATGATTTCCTCGCCGATGACCTCGCGCTCGAGTTCGATTTCCGTTTCGGGAAATGTGGAGTGCCAGACCATGTCGCAAAGCACATCCGCCAGCACCGGCAGTTGTTCCGCCTCGCCGCGCGCGTCGTAAACCGTCTGGTCCTCGCTGGTGCAGGCGTTGACCTGGCCGCCGGCGTTCTCGATCTCGAAACTCAGCTCGCGCGCGCTGCGGCGGGCCGTGCCCTTGAAAACCATGTGCTCGACGAAGTGGGCGAGCCCGGCCGGCAAGCCCTCCTCGTCGCGGCTTCCCGCCGGAATGTGGATGGTCAGCGCCGCGCACTCCGAGTCAGGCAGCGTGGCCACAGCCAGCCGCGGACCGTGGGGAATCTTCCGCCAATCGTAAATCGCCCGTGACATGGTTTATTTCATCAGCGCCCCCGCCAGTGCCAGATCGGCGGGTGTGGTGATCTTGAGGTTGGGGTGGCGGGATTCGACGAATTTCACCTTCATGCCGATTTCCTGCAGGGCGGAAACCTCGTCGGTCATGTGCAGGCCGCGCTCATTCACGGCGCGGCAGGCCTGCCGCAACAAAGCGATTTCACAGACCTGCGGGGTTTCTGCACCGGCGCGGTGGATCGCGAAAACCTGTGGTGCATGGAAACC
>JBMTCD010000146.1:0-9828 GCA_049430545.1 Luteolibacter sp. | reverse complement strand
CGAGCGTCTCCAAGAAAGGACCGGGCGTCTCCAAGAAAGGACCGGGCGTCCCAAAGAAAGGACCGGACGTCCCAAAGATGGGGACGAGCCTCACAAAGAAAGGGCGGAGCGTATCGATGCATGGGGCAGGGCCGACGCATCAAAATCCATTGGATTCACCGCCGAGACACCGCGGCCGCCATGATTTTGGGCGGATATCCTCACCCAATCAGAATCCGAGCCGGTCTTTCAACCGCCTGTTGGATTGGGGTTTTTTGAAGATTCCTTGGCGCTCTTGACGTCTTGGCGGTGAAAAATTCTGGATTTCAAGATGCGTCGGCCCTGAATGCACGGGCCGCATGGCCCAGCAGATGACAACTGCGAAATGAACTCCGAGTCCGCCCCCGGTCGCGGCGTCAAGGCCGGGTGGGCACCCTTGGTTGGATCTGCAATTTTTTAAAAATTCATCCCGCCTGCGTACCGATTTCTAACAGGATGCATTTTTTCACACCCCCATGTGTCGGAGGCGGTTTGGGACACAGACACGCAGAAGAGGCTAAAAAAAGCGGTTTTTACATTGTAAACACAGATTTTACGTGCAAATGCTGTTGGCGGTGGCCAACGGCATCCGCGCGGACATCCGGAACTTCGGCCCAGACTCGCCGCTATATCGTTCGCTTGGCTACGTGCCGAAAAGCGAACGGAAGCGCCCGAGGCAGCGCCGGTCGGAAGCCGTGCCGGGCATGGAGGATGATAAAACCCCTCCCACCGGGAGTGCGGACGCTGCCTGATCTGGCCCTGGAAAAGCGAATCAAGCAGTGCCGCACCGCGGTGAATGAAGGCCGTCGGTCCCTTGAGGGGCCGGCGGTTCTTCTTGCGAAAACCATGCCCACATTGTCCGGAGCCGCAACGAGTAAATCGGCAAAATGGCTGTTTTGGAAAAAAACTTCACCTCGAGGCCTCGCTCAAGGCCTCCTTGCTGATGCCGAGTTCCTGGGATTACACCATCACCGTCCCCAACGGCGCGCAGACCAGAGTCTTTGGCCCATGGAACTGGGGCGACCAACCGCGCGGGCAGGTCTTCGAGATGAATTATCACTGCGCCGCCAGCCTGCCGGCCAGCAGCTTCTCAACATGCTTGGCGAGCATGTCCGCTTCGAGATTCACCTTCTGTCCAGTATGCGCGGCGTGCAGATGGGTGCACTCCCAGGTGTGCGGCGTGATCCAGAAAACCGCCTCGCTCCCGTTCAGCTCCGCGATGGTGAGCGAAATGCCATCCACCGCGAGCGAGCCCTTGTCCACGCACAGGCGCTCGATTTCCGGCGGCAGGGCGATGGCCACGATGTGGTCGTGCCCGCTCGCCTCTAGACGCGTGATCGTGCCGGTGGCGTCCACATGCCCTTGGACGAAGTGGCCGCCGAAGCGGTCGCCCACCTGCATCGCGCGTTCCAGATTGACCTGTGAGCCGATCACCAGTGAGCCGAGCGAGGTGACGCGCAGCGTCTGCGCCAGCAGGTCGAAGCTGGCCGTGGTTTCATTATGGCTGGCCACCGTGAGGCAACAACCGTTGACCGCCACGGAATCCCCCAGGGCCAGCTCGCCGGCGAAAGGCAGTTCGAGCTTCAGCCGCGCCTGCCCGCCCCGGAGCTGCAGATCGCAGACGGTTCCTAGAGCTTCGACAAGACCAGTGAACATAAATCAATGGCTGGCGGGTGACACTTCGTTTTCAGCGGCCGGAGCCGCGTGGCCATCCTCAGGGGCATGATCGTATTTCCCGGGCAGGAAATTGAAGCACAGATAGGCGATCAAAGTCGGCAGCAGGGCACCGAGAAGCAAGCCGAGCGGTGAAATGCCATCCTTGAAGAAACGCGAGAGAATGCTCTGCCCCGCGGGGTTCGGTGCATTGGCGATGACAGTGAGGCCGCCGCCGGTGACCGCGCCCGCCACCACCGCGTATTTCGCCGCCGGCGTGATGCCCTCCACTTGCGCTGCCAGATAGGTGATGGCCGCATTGTCATTGAATGCCGTGAGAATGGCGGACTGGATCAGCAACGCATCCGCGGAAAGAGCGCGAATTACCGGCGAGATCCACCATGCCTGGCAGCCGCCATGCACCACCAACGCGGCGAGGAAAAAGCCGACCAGAATCGGGCTGCGCAACGACACCTCGTTCTGGTGGTGGCGGGTGGCGATCACGAAGGCCAGGAAGAACAGGAAGCCACCGATGAAGAGCGCCGGAAAATGCGAGGTGTAAACCGTCCAAAGCAGGAAGCCCAAATGGGTGAAGGTCACCCATGCCGGCACAGCGGTTTCGCGTTCCTGCCAGCTCGCCCCCGTCGTGCCGCCATCCGCCACATTCCCCATCCCGCCCGGGGGGAAATCGCGCCGGAAGAAAAAGTAATAGACGCCGCAGCTCAGCAGGATGCTCAAGAGCGCCTTCCAGCCGAAGTGCTGGAGCATGAATCCGGTGGACCAGTGCCATTCGGATGCGACCATCAGCACCGGCGGGGCGGCGAAGTGGGTGAGCGTGCCGCCGATCGAGATATTGACGAACAGCAGCCCGAGCGTGGCGTAGGCCAGGCGTGGCGACGGATGGTGGCGGTAGAATTTCCGCGCCAGCAACATCGCCCCGATGGTCATGGCGGCCGGCTCGGTGATGAACGAACCGAGCAAGGGCGCGATGATCAAGACACTCAACCACCATGCGGCCGGCGTTCCGCCACCCAGCGCGGACGCACGGGACATCAGGTTTTCCGCGAAGCGCAACACCGGACGGCTGGCGGCGATGGCCATGATCACCACGACGAAGATCGGCTCGGTGAAACTGCGGTCTTGCGAAAGGTAAAGCTCGAAATCGAGCCATGAATGATAATAGATCGCCGCCGCGCCAAGCACGATCACCCACAGGCCGAACACCACCTCAATCTCGCCGAGGAAGTGGAACAAGGTGCCGCGGAACGATACCTCGGGCACGCCGTCCGGGTGGTCGTCATCGCGCGGACCGCGTTTTTTCAGGGCCTCATCGTGCGCATGTTCGTATTTGTGCGCGAGCTTCGTGAAGATCCCGGCGGCGAAGGTGTGGAGGATGGCCAGGAAAAAGATCACCGTGGCCGCAAGGTTGAAGGGGTCCGCCTCCACCCGCGACATGAGCACCTCGCGCAAGCCTCCATCCACGGCCGGGTAGTGTTCCGAAGGAATCGGGAATGAGGCATACTGCCTGCCGCCGCCGGCCAGCCCGGGGTATGCCGGCTGGTAATCCGCGGCGCTGGCCGCCAGCGAGGCAAGCAGCCAGATGACGAGTGGAATGAGGAATCGGATCGGTTTCACGCGTGGCGGAGAGGCACTTGGATAGTGGGCGTGCCAGCCCACCGCAAGGCCAAGTTCCGGGCCGGTCAGTCACGCCGCAGGCGACGGCGCACCGCCTCGACAAGAAACCGGCGGCGATCGGCACGGACCGGCCGCAGCGAGAGGTGGATGCCGGAGGTTTTCTCCACGTTGAAGTGCAAGGTCAAACGGGTGAGCGAGGCATTCGTGTCCATCTCGCGCAGCTCCTGCCACGCCACCAGCCGCATGCCCGCCGCCGGGCGGAAAAACGGGAAAATCTCGATGCCCAGCGGCGTGAGGATCACGTAGGCGTGACGGGTGAGCCGCACCGCACCGCGCGTCAACAGTCCCGCCGCCAGCGCCGGCCCCAAGGCCCACGCCGGATGCGGCAGCGCCGGGTTTTCCGCACGGTGAAACGAGGCGGCGGCAATCACGATGGCCGCCATGGACATGACCGCGCCACCGATCCAAAACGCCACCGCTTGGCGCGACCGCGTGAAGCGCAGTTCCTGTTCCGGCGATTGCAGACTGGGGACCATCAGGGTGCGGACGTGCGGAAGGCCGCCACGGCCTGCCCGGCGGCGGTGGGTTCGGTCTCGAAGGGGCTCATTGCGGAGTCATGTGTTTCCAGGTGCGTTGCGCGTCCGCATTCACCCAGAGATACGGCCAGCCTTTCAAGTCCTAAGAACGAGGCTCCGCACCTGCAGCGGCACGATCCCAAGTGTTCATGATCACAGTCCAATGCATGGATTGCGCGTTGCCAAGGCGGCCGCGCGATGCACCATTGGCACGTGACCGGATACCCGCAGCAAAAACGGATCATGAACCTCTCGCTGCTGGCTGCTGCGGTGCTGCTGGCACTCAAGGTCACCGCGGCCGCCGTCACCGGATCCTCCGCCATCTATTCGGACGCCGCCGAGAGCGTCGTCCACCTGCTCGCCGTGGCCTTCGCCTGCCGGGCGCTGCGCCTCGCCCACAAGCCGGCCGACGAAAGCCACCACTATGGCCACGACAAGGTGGCCTTCCTTTCCGCGGGCTTCGAGGGCGCGATGATCGGCGCGGCCGCGCTGCTCATTCTCTTCGAGGCAGGAAAACAGGTGATTTCCGGCGTCCACATCGAGCGTCTCGGCCTCGGTGCCGCCCTCACGGCCACCGCCGCCGCTGTGAACCTGCTGCTCGGACTCGCGCTCGTCGCCGTGGGCCGGCGCTCCGGATCGCCGCTGGTCACCGCCAACGGCATGCACGTGCTCACCGATGTCTGGACCAGCCTGGCCGTGCTGCTCGCCCTCGGCCTCTACCGCCTCACCGGCTGGGTCTGGTGGGACCCGCTCGCCGCCACCCTCGCCGCACTCAATATCCTGCGCGTCGGCTACCGCCTCGTCCGCCACAGCCTCGGCGGGCTGCTCGACGAGAGCGACCCGGAAATGGAATCCCGCCTCCGCGCGCTGCTCGATTCCGAAACGGGAAAACGCGGGCTTGGCTGGCACAACCTGCGCTACCGCCACTCCGGACGCACCCACTGGATCGAGTTCCACCTCGTGTTCGACGACACCCTCAGCGTCGGCCGCGCCCACGCCATGGCCACCGAAATCGAAGCCGCCATTGCCGAGGCGCTGCATCCGGACGGACGCGTCATTTCACACCTCGAGCCACGCTCGGCCGAGCACGAACAGCAACACTGGGAGGAGCCTTGACCGCTCAGCCCCCGATCTCCGTGCGGCCCGAAAGCGAAGCCCCCTCCTCCATCGAGAACACCTTCGACTTGATGTCGCCATTGATCCGCGACTTGTCCTTCAGCTCACAGCGCTGCGAGGTGATCTTGCCCTCCACCTTGCCGTAAACCTTCACCTCGCCGGCCGTCACGTCGCCCTTGATCATGGCGTTTTCGCCGATGGTGACGCGGCCCTTGTCGGAGGTGATTTCGCCCTCCACCTTGCCGTCCACGATCATATCGTTGGAAAACCGGATGGTGCCGTTGATTTCGATGCCGCTGGAGAGGACGTTGATGGGGTTGGCCATGGCCGGAGAGGAACAAAGCCCCGCCGCTTTGGCAACCGGAAAGATGGCACATTGCCGGGAGTGCAACGGCTTTTCCACTTGAGTGGGTTGTTGCACACGGAGTCAAAGGGGATTGATGGGTTTGCGGCGGATTCCCCAGAGACATGAGACCCAGAGATCCGAGGGGAACCATCCTGGGTGGAGGACATTCCAAGTTTCTTTGAACCGGGCGGTGCCACTGCGGTGGCAAAAATCGCAAACCCGCACGCCTCATCCGTCCGCCGAGCCGGGGCTTCGTGGCAGGCCACGCGGCAAGGCTTGTGATCGGAAACCGTCAGCCGAAACGCCCGAGGATCGGCGCGAGTTCCGCAGCGGTCTTTTCCGGCCAGTTTTCGCGGGCGGTGAACAACGCGGCGTCGAGCGCGCGGTGGGACGCGCTGACGGGTGTGGCCGGGATTTTCGGAATCGCCGCACGCATCAGACGTTTCGCGGTCTCGGTGCATTGGCGCAGGATTTCGATCACGGCGTCCCCCTCCACAGCGGCTTCACCCTCTTTCCAGCAATCGTAATCGGTGACCAACGCGATGGCGGCCATCGAGATTTCCGCCTCGCGGGCCAGCCGGGCCTCCGGGGCGTTGGTCATGCCGATGAGGCCGGCGCCCATCATCCGGTGCATCGCCGCCTCGGCGCGGGTGGAGAATGCCGGGCCGTTCATGCAGAGATAGGTGCCACCGTCGTGGAGGTTTCCCGAAACCTCCCTGCCGGCCGCCAACAACACCGCCCGCAGGTCCGGGCAGTAGGGGTCCGCGAAACCGACATGCGCGGCGATGCCGCGGCCGAAAAACGTGTGCTTGGCGGCGGTGCCGGTGCGGTCGATGAGCTGGTCCGGCACCACGAGGTCGCGCGGTTTTAATTCCTCGTCCAGACTGCCGACCGCGGAGACCGAGATGAGCCAGCGCACGCCGAGCGAGCGCAGCGCCCAGATGTTGGCGCGGTGGTTGATCTCGTGCGGCAGCAGCCGGTGGCCGACGCCGTGACGCGGCAGGAAGAAGACTTTGCGCCCGTCCACGCGCCCTCCGACGATCTGGTCGGACGGATCACCGAAGGGCGTGATGACGGAAATTTCGGAAAGCCCGTCCAAGCCCTCCATGTCATACAATCCGCTGCCACCGATCACCCCGATGGCTGGTTCGAGAGGCAAATGGGAACTCACGCGCCCGGTGATATCCGCGTGACGGAAAATGGGAATCCTGAAATGCGTCAACGGAGGTGGCGGAAAAAGACCACGAATGCCGAAAACTGGACGGACATTCGTGGGGCTGTTGTTTCACTCCGCCAGAACTGGGTATTGATTGCCCCCGATGGTCACGTCCGCACAATCGCGCGTGCGGATGGCGCGGTCATCGTCCAACGTGGCGGCGGCACGGATGATGTTTCCGGAAACGCGGAGTCCGGTGGTGCCGCTGGCGCTGACGGCGGTGTCGCCGCGGAGGATGAATTCGTTTTCCAGAATGCGGATATTGCGGTGGAGGGCAGGATTGGGCGCGGGGTTGCGCGAGTGGATCGTGATGGCGGGGTCGCCGCAGCGAACAAAGCGGTTGCGGCGGATGGTGAGGTCATGGACGGCGCCGGATTCGTACCAGTTGCGGGCGTCAGGATCGACGTTGATGCCGCTGTTGTGGGTGGCGATGAACTCGTTGTCCTCGACGATCATGCTGCGTGAGCTGCTGAGCAGGAAGCCGCGGGTCGGGATGAGCGACACCTTGCAGCCGCGGATTTCGACCTCGGGATTCCAAGTGAGGTTTTCGAGCACGTCGTTTTCCCGGAGCTCGCCCGGGATTGGTTGATCCAGAGTCAGGACGAGTTCCTTTGGACTGGCAAGGGTGGCAGCGGTGACGCGGTTGGCACTGTAGGAGGCCATCGTGTCGGAATGGAGGAAAGCGACCTCGTCTCCCGGGTTGAAGGCCAGGAAACCGAAGGTCTGCGGATGCATGAAGCGGACCTTGATCTGCTTGTCGGAGAGTTTCTCCACGATGCGCAGGTAAGTGCCGTGGATGTTGATGGCGTCATCATGCGCGCCGGAAAATACGCAATCCTTCACCACGATCCTGCCGCGGCAACCGGAGAAGTGAAAACAATCGGCCCAGGCGGCGGTGGTGCGGCCGCTGGCGGGATCGGGTGCCACGGAAACGGTGTCGAAGGTCAGGTTTTCCGAGAACTGGCTGACGACACCCATGCCATGGAGGAAGTGGAAGCGGACGTCCTTCCATGTGACGTCGCGGCTGCGGCGGGTGAAGACGCCGGCGCAATCGCGGAACGGATTGCGGAGTTGATAGATGCGCCCGGCCTTGAGCTGGTGCCTGCCGGTGGCGCGGACGACCAATGGCCGCAGTTTCTCGAATGCCAGACCCTTGAGCGGATCGACCATGCGGTGGACGCGCCCGCTGGCGGGATCGAGCTGTTGGCCAAGGCCGCCGGTTTCCGTCCACCCCTCGCCCTGCCAGACGAGTTTCCCGTCGGTGACCGAATAGGCCGAATCGCGGTGGATTTCCAACACGGCGGAATCCGCATCGGCCTCGCGGACCTTGAACTCGGAGACGGTGGGCCGATGGTAGTCGACGGCCAGCCCGTCGATGGCAATGTGAGCCGAGTTCTCGATGCAGACGTGGATCATTTTCCCGCGGCTCACCAGTCTGGCGCCCGGCCCGGAAATGCGGACATGCGCAGCGGCGTCGAGATGCAGCGCGACGGCCTTGGGGGTGTCGGGATCGGAGTTGGTGTTGGAGATCTGCCAGGCCTCGCGATGAAGCTCATCCGGGCGGACATCGTAGCGGCCGGGAGCGAAGCGGACCTCGATGGGGCGTTCCGCCGTGCCCGCGCCGCTGAGTGAGAGCGTCCGTGTCAGCTCGCCGGGCGCGACGATTTCCACGCGGTCGCCGGGGGCCAGCCGCAGTTGGTCGAGGTGGCGGAACGTGCGCCATGCCTGGTCGCGCGCCAGCCCGCTGCGTGAGTCGTCGCCGGCGGCGGGATCGATGTGATAGGTGGTGGAGCCGGGAGAATCGCGAAGCCTTTCCGCGGCGGATGCGGAGATGGAACAAGCGAGCAGGAGGGATAAAAAAGCCGTCAATTTCATGGATGGGCGGAATCATCCTACGTTTCCGCAAGCGTCATCCATTCATCCATGCGAGCGTGTTGGCGCGGGTGAGCGCGGCGAACTGGTCGCGGTCCATCTCCAAGACCGCCGCGAGCGCCTCGCCGATGGCCGGCAGGTTCGCGGGATGATTGATTCCGCCTGCCAGCGGGTGGGTGATCTGGGATGCGGGCGGCAGCATGTCCGGCGCATCGGTTTCCACGAGAATGCGGTCGAGCGGCAATTCCCGGAACACCTGCCGCACCGCCGCCTTGCGCTCGTGCAGGAAGTGACCGGAAAAGGAAAACCAAGCGCCCAGCGGCAGCAGGCGCCGGGCGATCTCCAGTGAGCCATTGAACGAATGCACCAGGAAACGCGACGGCGGATGGGCGGACAAGACATCGCTCAGCGGCCCCCACGCCTTCAGGCAGTGGATCACGACCGGCCGGCGCGTTTCCCGCGCAAGGTCGAGCTGGGCCTCGAAAACGGGCAACTGCACCTCGATGGAAGGCGAGGATACCCAGCGGTCCAATCCGCATTCGCCGATCATGGACCTCGGGTGATTTTCCAGCATCGCGGCAAGTCGCTTCCGCCAGGCACCGGCCACGGTGGCCGCTTTCCACGGATGGATCCCGAATGCCGGTGTGACCATTTCCGGAAAAGCACCCGCCATGGCCCCCACCACAGGCCAATCCGCCTCGCAGGTCGCATTCACCACGCAATGCCCGACGCCTGCCGCACGCATGGCCGCGATGATGACCGCGGGATCGCCCAGCCTCGCATCGTGGAGGTGGTTGTGGGCATCGATCCAGCAGTTCATTGCGTCATCCGCTCAACGCAAGCCGCGCGGCCTGGCTTGGTTTGGCGTGTCGAAGGTCACCTCGGTGATGGAAACGCGCCGGCCGCTTTCCGGATCGTGCGTGGCCACCTGCATCTTGCGCAGCGTCCACACATCCTTGGCCACCTGCATCACATCCTCGACCTGGAATTCCTTGATCAAGCCACCATTGTGGTCGTGCCCGCGGATGCGCATGAACGCGCCGAACTTCGTGTGCACCCAGACAAACACCGCCTCGTAGCGGCCCGCCATGCCAGCCGGCTTGTCGATGCGGATTTTGTAACATTCCTGTCCAGCCACATCCTCGCGGCCTTCCAGCTTGGGATCGGGCCAGTAGAAAAACCGCATCGCGAGATCCTCGTAGGTCAGGTCCGTGCCGGCCACCGGCTCGACCATTTTCCCGGCGGAAAACGCGAGGCTCTTGCCGTCCTTGATCTCGTAGAGATTGAAGGCCTCGTCGCCGATGCGCATGTGGAAGCCCTGCCACGGACCGTTGTTTTCGGCGAACTGGAACTGGATGTTCTCGCCCTTGAGAAACAGCACCACCGGTGTCTTCCGC
>JBMTCD010000145.1:0-10035 GCA_049430545.1 Luteolibacter sp. | reverse complement strand
GTCATGTCATTGCTCAAAAATTCCCTGTTGGCCGCCACCGCCGCGGCCGCTCTAGCCATGCCTGCCGCAGCGCAGCGGGCCGATTTCAACGAAGTCGGCCGCCAGATGGCGATCATGCTGCAAAACAGCCATTTTGCGCGCATTCCCTACAATGGGGAACTCGGCCGGCGCTTTCTGGAAAACTACTTGCGCAATCTCGATTTCCAGCGGCTTTATCTGACCCAGAAGGATGTGGACCGCATCGTCACTGATTACGCCGACCGCCTTCACAACCTGCTTCTACAAGGCAACAGCCAGTCGGTAGCCACCGATGTCTACCGTCTCTTCGAGCTGCGCGTGGAGGAGCGCGTGGCCCATGCAGAGCACCTGCTCCAGAACAACGATTTCGATTTCACCAAGGACGAGGAGCTGATGATGAGCCGCAAGGAGGCGGCATGGCCCAAAGACGAGCGTCAGGCCGACGAACTGTGGCGGCTACAGATCAAGGAGGCGATCCTATCCGAAATGCTGCGCCGCGAAATGCTCGACAAGCTCGCCAAGGAGCAAGGCAAGGAACCACCCTCCGCAGATTCCCGCACGCCGGCGGAGAAAGTCTCGCTGCGCTACAAGCGCTTCCTCGCCAGCATCAAGGACGTGGATGAGGAGGATATAGCCAACTACTTTCTCAGTGCCGTGGCGAGTTCCTATGATCCTCATACCGACTACATGAGCTTCCGTGAAATGAACCGTTTCAAGGACGGCATGAAGAACGAACTCGTCGGCATCGGCGCCCTGCTTCAGGCCGAGGAGGACGGAGCCACCAAGATCATGGGCATTGTGGTTGGCGGTCCGGCCGACCGTCAGGGATCTCTCAAACTCAACGATCGCGTGGTCGCTGTGGACAGCCTGAACACCGGCAAACCCGGCGACATGGTGGACATCATGTTCATGAAGATCGACAAGGTCGTGGATCTCATCCGTGGCAAGGAAGGTTCATCGGTGGCCCTCAAGGTGGAGCCTGCCGGCGGACCCGCCGGCGAAACCCGCATTATCGTCATCGAGCGCGGCAAGGTCGAGATGAAGGACGAACAGGCCAGTGGCGAACTCATCAAGATCAAGAACGACAAGGGTGAAACCCGCCGCCTCGGCATCATCACGCTGCCTTCCTTCTACGCCGACTTCGACGAAGGCAAGGTGCGCAGTTCGGTGGACGTCGAGCGCATCCTGCGACGGCTCGTGGTGGAAAGAATCGATGGATTGATTCTCGATCTCCGCAACAACGGTGGCGGATCGCTTGAGGAAGTCCGCCGCATGACCGGTTTTTTCATGGAGCGCGGGCCGGTGGTCCAGGTCAAGAACACCCTTGGTCAGGTGGCCGTGAAGGATTCGGAAAATGGCGATCCCATCTACAGCGGCCCGATGGTGGTGATCACCGACAAGAGCAGCGCCTCCGCCAGTGAGATTCTTGCCGGGGCTCTGCAGGACCACAACCGCGCCGTCGTGGTGGGGGAAACCTCCACTTTCGGCAAGGGAACCGTGCAGCAGCCGATGGATATCGGACGCATGCTGCCGCTATTCTCCGCCCGCAACCAGGCCGGATTTCTCAAGGTCACAATCCAGAAATTCTACCGTCCTTCCGGTTCTTCCACGCAGCTTGACGGTGTGAAGTCGGACATTGTGCTGCCGAGCCTGATTGACGCCTTGGAGGTGGGCGAGGGGTATCTTGAGCATGCCTTGCCCCACGATCGCATACGCCGCGCTCCGGATTTCAAGCCGCTCGACCCCCAACGTTTGTTCATTCCCCGGCTCAAGGAACTCAGCCAACAGCGGGTGAATGACTGCAAGGACTTCAGTTACATAATTGAGGATGTGCTCAGGACCAAGGAACGGATCGAACAGAACCGCCTCTCGCTCGATATCGAGAAGCGCCGCAAGGAGCTGACAGAGTCCGACGACCGCCAGAAAGAGCGCAATATGGAACGCCGTGCGCGTTTCGAGAAAATGACCGCCAGCGACAAGAAGGAGATGGTTTTTCACAAGATCACTCTCGACGATCTCGACCAGGCCGCCGAGTTGGTGGCCTACGATCCATCCGAGGAATCCGGCTCCTTCATGCGCCGTGCCAAGGACGAGAACGAGGACCTCGACCTCACTCCCGATTGGCCGACCGGCCTCGATCCAGTGAAGCGCGAATCGCTTCAAATCCTCGGCGACCTAGTGGAACTCTCGGAAAACGCCAGGCTTGCCGGCATGATCCAATAACATGTCCGTGCCGGACCCGAGCGATACCATCGCGGCGAACCTCGCGCGGGTGAGGGACCGCATCGCCGTCGCTTGCCGCCGCCGCGGCCGCGCCCCGCACGGGGTGGAATTGATCGCCGTCTCCAAAACCTTTCCTGCCGAAGCCGTGCGCGAGGCGGTGGAGGCCGGGCAGGCGCTTTTCGGCGAGAGCCGCCTGCAGGAGGCCGAGTCGAAAATCGCCTTGTTGCCCGGCTCGCTGCGCTGGCATTTCATCGGCCGCGTGCAGCGCAACAAGGTGCGACGCATGCTGCCCATGTTCGAGGCGATTCACGGCGTCGATTCGTTGCGTTTGGCGGCCTACATGGACGGCGTGGCCGCGGAGTTGGGGCTGTTTCCCAAAATATTCCTGCAAGTGAACATCGGTGGCGAGCAAACCAAGGGCGGTTTCGAACCGGACGAAATCATGCGGGAGGTGGCGGAAATCTTCGCGTTGCCGCGCTTGGAGGTGCTGGGCCTGATGTGCATCCCGCCCGCGGGACGCGAGGCGGAGGACGCCCGCCCGTGGTTTGTGGCCATGCGCAAGCTGCGGGACGAGATTGAGAAAAAGCATTCCACGCCGCTGCCAGCGCTGAGCATGGGCATGAGCGGCGATTTCGAAGTCGCGGTCGAGGAAGGTGCCACGCACGTGCGGGTCGGCTCCTCAATCTTCGGAGCGCGGGCTTATCGGGTGGACGGTGAACTCGGATGATCCTTGGATTCGGGCATGCAATCATCGATTCAACACATGGCCGTCGTGGGTGACGAGCTCGCCCTGGTTTTGGCTGACGGTTTCGAAGCCTTCCTGCCGCTGCCGATTTTGCGCCGCGCCTGCCCTTGCGCAGCCTGCCAGGGCGAGCCTGATGCCATGGGCCGCGTGGTCCGACCGCGCGTCGAGCACGGCGCGGGCGCCTTTGAGTTGCGCGGCATCCAGCCGGTGGGCGCTTATGCCTTGCAACTTTCGTGGGCGGACGGACATGCTTCCGGGATTTATAGTTTCGATTATTTGAGGAAACTTGCCACACTGCCCAACGGGTGATGATTTCCTCGACCGATGAGCTTGGCGCGACCAAATGGTTGGCGTCGAAAGAGGTGATGGCGCTTGAGTCCGCCGGTTTCCGGACAGTTGGTGATTTGCTAGATCACCTGCCGAAGCGCCACGAGGACCGCAGGATTTTCGATGCCTTCCCCAACCAGCCGACAGCCGGCGCGGTTTGTTTGCGCGGCACGGTGGTGGACACGGCTCGCCGTCGGTTCGGTCGTGGCGGCGGCATGTTCGAGGCGGTCGTGATGGACGGCACCAGTGGCGTGTTCGGCTCGGGAAATATCACCTGCCGCTGGTTCAATGTTTCATTCATTCACAAGCTCGTCGCCAGCGGGCAGGAGGTGGTGGTTTACGGCAGGGTGAAGGATTTCAACGGGCGGCTGGTGATCGACCACCCCGAGTTCGAAGCCTTGCGGCCGGACGAGGTGGGTGGCGAGTCGATCCACCTCGAACGCATCGTGCCGGTCTATCGCAATGTTTCCGGCATCGCACAGCGGCGGTTGAGGGAGATCATTCATACCCTGCTGCATCTCTGTGATCCGTCTTCGCTCGCTGCGCCCTTCGATGTGGACCCTTCCACGCCGCGCGCATGCTCGATTCGCGATGCCCATTTCCCGGATGAAGCCGGTTCGGCGGAAGCGGCGCGCAGGCGCTTCGCGCTGGAGGAGTTCTTCGCGATCCAGTTCAACGTCGTGTGGCGGCGCACGCGCCATCATGGCAACCCCGGCCGCGTTCTCGGCAAGCGTGCGGCCCTGCTCACGAAGTTCTATCAAAGCCTGCCGTTCGACCTCACCGAGGCGCAGAAGCGCTCGATCCGCGAGATCGTGGCGGACATGCGCAAGCCTGTTCCCATGAACCGCCTGTTGCAAGGCGATGTAGGCGCGGGCAAGACCTTCGTGGCCATGGCCGTCATGCTGATGGCGGTGGACTCCGGCTGCCAGGCCGCCTTGATGGCTCCCACCCAGATTCTCGCCGAGCAACATTTTCTCACCTTCCGTCGCTGGCTGAAACCGCTGCCGCTGCGCATCGCCTTGCGAACGGGAAACCGCGACGAAACAAACCACCTCGAACTCGCTGGCCCGCAGCAAATCGTCATCGGAACCCACGCGCTGTTGCACGATGACAAGTTGTTCGAAAATCTCGGCTTGGTGGTGATCGACGAGCAGCACAAGTTCGGCGTCTCCCAGCGCTCGAAGCTGATCGACCGCGGCTTGGTGCCCGACGTGCTTGTCATGACCGCCACGCCGATTCCGCGCACCTTGACGATGACGGTTTACGGCGACCTCGACGTATCCCTGCTCGACGAGAAACCGCCCGGCCGTGGCAAGGTCGTCACCGCGCTGCGCGTGGGCGCGAATCAAAAGGATGTGACCAAATTCGTGAAGGACCAGCTCGCCGCCGGAAACCAGGCCTATCTCGTCTATCCACTGGTGGAGGAAAGCGAGTCGCTCAAGGTGGAGTCAGCCATAGAGGCCCACGAAAAATGGCGCAAGCGCCTGGCCGGATACCAAGTGGGGCTCATGCACGGCAGGCTCGCTCCGGAGGAGAAGGAGGACGTCATGCGCCGGTTCCGCGTGGGCGAAATCCACGCGCTGGTGGCAACCACCGTCATCGAGGTGGGCGTGGATGTCCCCAACGCCAACGTCATGATCCTCCACCACGCCGAGCGCTTCGGCCTCGCACAGCTCCACCAACTCCGCGGCCGCATCGGCAGGGGAGGGGAGAAGGGATATTGCATTCTTCTAACGGACGGAATGAATCCGGAGGCAATGGACAAGCTCCGCGTGTTGGAAAAGACCGGCGACGGCTTCGAGATCGCCGAGGCCGATCTACGGCTGCGTGGCCCGGGCGATGTGCTCGGCACGCGTCAGAGCGGACTGGACGACCTGCGCTTCACCGATTTCCTGGCCGACACCGCCCTGCTGCGAGAAGCCCGCGCACTGGCCGAGCGGTTCTTGGAGGAAGATCCGCATCTTGAGGGCAAACACGCCGGCCTGCGTGCCATCCTGCAGCAGCAGGAAAACGGTTGGCGGACTCATTGAGAGCCGCTCTGGCTATGGCGACATAAGCGGGAACAATCTTCAGTGGACGAACATGCTGGCCGGGTTGCCGGGATCGAGGCAGGAGACCATGCACGGGTGGCCTGTCACCGAGGGACGATCGAGGCCAACCGCGCGATGATGGCAGCAATCGGGCATTACTCCTGTTTTTCTGTCAAGCTCACAGCTGCCACAACTCCTTGATTTTAAGGAGGTGGCTCGAGCCGGGATCGAACCAGCGACACGCGGATTTTCAATCCGCTGCTCTACCAACTGAGCTATCGAGCCTTTGGCACAGGTGCCATTTGGAATGGGCAGGAAGTAAGAGCGGCACGGCGGATTTTGACAACCGGAAAAACCGAAAGAATCACAAAAATGCCGGATAGACGATTTGGGGCGATTTGCCGCTTGAGCTGGCCGGGCCGTTTTATTAGGGTTGCCGTCGTTCGGATGAATCTTGTCATCCGGTCGCTTAACAAATGCCTCGGTAGCTCAGTTGGTAGAGCAGTTGACTCTTAATCAATTGGTCCTTGGTTCGAATCCAAGCCGGGGTACCCACAAAATCAACGACTTACGATCCGCGAGAAGTCGCCCGATGCCCACCGCTGATGCCCACCACGGCAGAAATTTGCCCTTGGATGGGGAAGGGGACCGCGGCAATGGTGCCGCCGTGAAGTGGACCAAGATCGGCGAGAATCTGGCCCGCCATCCGGCCGGCACGATTTACCTGCGGGCGAAAATTGGTGGTAAAGTTGTCCGAACCAGTCTGCAAACCAGCGACCTGCGGACCGTCAAACGGAAGCGCGACCTGCAACTGGAAGACCTGCGCCACGCCGCCGCGCTGGGGGGGGGAACATCGAGACGCTGGCCGACGCACTGGCCATCGAGAAGGAGGTCACGCTGGGCAAGCCGAAGCTCAAGCAGGCGACCCGCGACTACTACGGGCACATCTTCTCGAAGCTGGACGCCAGCCTGCCCGACCACAAGGCCGCCACATGGGCGCCGGAGCAGGCCCGGAAATGGTGGGCGGATCACTGCAAGACCAACCCGGCACCATCCACGCCAACAACGCGCTGGCCATCGTGCGCCGGGCCATGCAGCGGCTGGTGGACCGCGGCATCCGCCGCGACAACCCCATCAAGGGCATCAAGCGGCTGAAAATCCCCAAGACCGCCATCCACGACCTGCCGACGCTGGAGCAGATGGACGCGCTCATCCAGAGCATCCGCGACCAGAAGCTGCGCCACTCGGCGGAGACGGCCGATGTGGTGGAGTTCCTCGCGTGGTCCGGCCTGCGCATCGCCGAGTTCCAGGCGCTGCGCTGGAAGGACATCGGCGACGATTGGTTCACCGTCACCGGCGGGGACAAGGGAACCAAGAGCATGGAGGTGCGTCAGATACCCCTGAATGCCCGCCTGCGAGCCACGCTGGCGCGCCGCGAGCGGGTGGACGACCACATGCCCGTCTTTCACATCGGCACGCCCAGAATGGCCTTGATCAACGCCTGCAAGCGCCTCGGGCTGCGCCACCTGCGCGTCCACGACCTGCGCCACTGGTTCACCTCCCACTGCATCGAGAAGGGCATCGACGTGGTGACGCTGGCGGCGTGGCTCGGCCACAAGGACGGCGGCAAGACGCTGCTCGCCAGCTACGCCCACCACCAGAAGCTCCACAGCCTCGCCAGCGCGGCGAAGGTGGGAGGCTGAGCCTCCCAAATGGGAGCTTGCTGCTTTCGAGTGCGTCGATTGACTGAATGGAATCCGTCGCCTGACGGGAGGATGGGTTTTCCCATGAATTCACCACTATCGCCAATGTTGGGACAGGCGTGAGCCCCGCCCCTCCCGGAGGGGAAAAATGTGTGAAGATTTGGCGGGGTCTATGAAGACTCCGAATACAAAGCCAATTGTCGAACAAGCCCCCGAGTTTGTCGCCGCCCCTGCCATCGCCCGTCGCCTGTCGGTGACGCCACGCTACATCCTCCAACTCGTCGAGCAAGGCCGCATCCCCTGCGTCCGACTCGGCAGTAAGTGTGTCCGCTTCAAACCCCCACCGGCCCTGCCGACCAATCCACCATCGGACCTGAAGTGGAAGGCAAGTTCACCGCCTACGTCGATACCGCCGGTCCTCAAGGCTTTTTCAGTGTGGGAGTCATACTCAGTCCGGCCGGCTGAATCCACCACCGCGCGAATCCATGAAACCAACCATCCTGCTTTTCTGCCTCGGAGTCATCGCGCTCACCGCCGTTTCCAGCCGAGCTGCCGTGATTCACAACGAATCGATCCAAGGCGACCTCTCCGGCTCTTTCGCGGTGCCGACCATTCTCAGCCTATCACCGGGCACGAACACCATCATCGCCCAAATGGGAAACAACGGGAACACCGGAGCCATGATCTCCACCCGCGACGCGGACTACCTCACCGTAACCATTGGTCCCGAGCAGATACAGCCACATGACCACATTGTCGCCCCAGCGTGCGATTTGTCAGGAATGTTGGCTGAATGTTTTGCCACGCAGAACTTCGAGGTCTTCCAACGCCAATGCCACCGGCTGCCATGGCGACAATCTCGCCCAGACGAAACGGTGGAGAAACCTGCGGGTCCAAGCTCGCGGGATCTCCTTCCAAATCGCCTGCCATGAGGGGGAATCGCCAAACCATCGCCGGCTGATCTGATACAGCACGAGACGCGAGCCCATCGGCTTGATCCACCAGAACAAGAACAGGGCGAGCATCGGTTGTTCCTTCAGGCCCCGTGCGATTCCGATTCCCGGCAGGATCATCGCCAGCCACCACACAAGCAAGCAGCGCCAGAAGTCACGCCGCAACATGGCAAGGCCGAGGTCCGCGCCTTCCCAGTCGGTCCTCGGGCGGAGTTCCGCCGTAAAGTCCTCAAGCCTCATCGCCCCCTCTTCGTCCGATCAGGCCGAGATATGCCGCGCACAAGATCTGAATAGTTACGAATTTTTTTGCATTTATGTTCGAAGATGTCAGGAACACACCTTGAATATGTTCCTAAAGAGCGTTGCATCCTATCGATTTCCTGGCAAAAATCTGATCGCAGGTCTCGTTCACGGGTTCATGATTGGCTTTTGCCTCGTCCGGGGAGTCAGCGCCGAGCAGGCATCAACCACGTCGCAACCCGCTGTCTCGCCCGTCCTTGGCGCGATTCCAGCGGGCGAGGCGGGTCACCGCTCCCATATCAAACCGTTTTTCGAAACCTACTGCATCCAGTGTCATGGCCCGGAAAAAAGCAAGGGCAAGATCACCTTGCACACGCTAGACGGCAACCTGGCCGCCGGTGCGGATGGCGAGTTGGAACGCTGGGAAACCATCCTCGATGTCCTCAAGCACGGCGAAATGCCACCCGAGGAAGAAAAGCAGCCGAGCAACGCCGAGCGCGAGGCCGTGAAGGCATGGATCGATCAGGGCATGCGCGACCACGTCGCGAAGGCAAGCGATGTGGAATTCAAGCCGCTCGCCCGCAGGCTGACGAACTTCGAATACCACAACACGATGCGCGATCTGTTAGGCATCGACCTCGATCTGATCCAAGACCTCCCGCAGGACCCCGAAAAGCCCTACCACTTCAACAACAGTGCCGAATTCATGTTGCTCGGGCCGGATAAGCTCGAGCGCTATCTGCAAACCGCCCGCCGCGCCCTGGCCAGCGCCATCGTCGATCCCGTCAAGCCCAAGGTGCACCGCCAGCAATGGACATTCGGGTCCGAGGGACCGGCCTTCGCATCCGCGAAGACCGACGAGATCGGCATTTTCGGCAATCGAAATGGCACCGTCGCCACGGGTGTGGCCGTCGATTCCTGGCCTGACACCGGCGAATACCGCATCCGCATCAAGGCCGCCGCCATCCTGCCTCCGGGCTTCAAGGAAGTGCCGCTGCGCATCGTGATGGGTAGCCAGTTGCGCAGCGATGCCGGCACCGGGAATTTTGCTCCGGTCGGCATGGTTTATCTGAACAACACGGTCGATGACATGCGGGAGTTCGAGTTCCGCGGACGCATCGAGAACCACCCCATTCAGGTCGGGAGGGTGTCCGCAAATGGTCAGTCGTCGTCGAAGCGCTACATTTATCCGCAAAACCTTTTCGACAACGGCCAGCTCAACGACCACCATCGCAGCCACCTCGACACCTCGTGGCAGAACTCCGTGCCTCGCGCCGTGGTGCGCACGATCGAGTTCGAGGCTCCCGTGTTCGATGTCTGGCCGCCAGCCCACCACACCCGCATCCTTCCCGAGTCGTCGTTGCGCTCCGCCGATCCCGATGCATACATCCGCGGCGTCCTGGAAAGATTCATCTCGCGTGCCTTCCGCCGCCCGGCCAGCCAGGACGAGCAGGAGCGGTTCTTCCAACTCTACAAGATGCTGGAGCCCTCCTTCGATACGATTGAGGAAACCATGCGCGAAACGCTCGCCATGGTGCTCATCTCGCCACAGTTTCTTTACCACACCGTGGCCGCGGACGGACTGACCACGCCCGGCCATGAGCTGGCCTCGCGGCTTTCCTATTTCCTCCGGGGCAGCATGCCGGACGATGAATTGCTCGCCCTGGCCGCTGGAAAAAAACTGGATGCCCCCGCCGTCGTAGAAGCACAGGCACGCCGCCTGCTCGCCGATGACCGCGCCAACGATTTCATCCGGAATTTCACCACCCAATGGCTCAGCATCGAAAAAACCAAGG
>JBMTCD010000144.1:0-10058 GCA_049430545.1 Luteolibacter sp. | reverse complement strand
CACGATGTGATCCCGCAACAACGAACGCACCTCGCCGTCGCTGAGTTTCGAGGGATCGAAATCCACCTCCACGCGCGCGTGCTGCGGATCGCTTTTGGCGCGCAGGATGCCCTCGTGCGTCACCAGTCGCTTGTCGGCCTTGTCCATCCTGTGGCCGGAATCTTCCTCCGAAGCCCGTGCGAAACCAAGCGCAAACCCAATTCCTCAAACCGCCCGCTCGAACAGGGCAAAAAAACGCCCGCGCGAGGCGGGCGTTTCGGATGAATGGCATCCATGGCATCCGGCCGGGCCGGCTGCCGTGGCGGGATGCTCAGAGAGCCATGTCCTTGAGCTTCTTGAGCGGGCGCACCTTGACCACGGTGGTGGCGGGCTTGGCCTTGAACATGACTTCTTCCTTGGTGAAGGGGTTGATGCCCTTGCGCGCCTTGACGGCGGGCTTGCGGACGGTATTGATCTTGAGGAGACCGGGAAGAACGAATTCTCCGACCGCGTTCTTCTTGACGTGTGCCTCGATGACATCGCTCAGGCTGTCGAGCACGGCCGAAACCTGCTTGCGGGTGAGTTCGGTGTCGGAAGCGATTTGATCGACGATCTGGGTCTTGGAGAACCTGTCTTTGGTGGCTGTGATTTTCTTAACCATACGCAGGATGCTTTTGTGACACGGGCGGCTTGTCAAGATCACCGAGTGGTTTTTTCGCTCAAAACCCCTTTTTTTAGGCTTTGCCGGGGCATCCTGTGCCGTCGAATGGGGGCTGAAGCGCTGTTGCCGGCGGGGTTTGCGGTGGAGATAAATTGCATCGAAAAAACTCTTGCAATGGCCGCGGCGGTGTCGTTTCTTCCCGCCCGCACCGCGACAAACGACCCGTTCGTCTATCGGTTAGGACTCCAGATTTTCATTCTGGCAAGAAGGGTTCGACTCCCTTACGGGTCGCCATATTATGTTGCTGCTCCACGGCCTCCGCTCCAGCGGGGGCTTTTGAGTATCGAGCTAAGACGCATCATTTTTCCGTGACCGCATTGCAGAAAGCCGACGCCCTGAAGTCCCGCAAGGGCGGTCGCCCGATTGCCGCGCTCACCGCGTATGATTATCCCACCGCGCGCCTGCTCGACGAGGCCGGTGTGGACGTGCTGTTGGTGGGCGATTCACTGGGCATGGTGGTGCTGGGGTTTCCGGACACCACACATGTGACGCTCGCCCACATGCTGCATCACGTGGCGGCGGTGGCGCGGGCCCGCCCGCGGGCGCTGGTGCTCGGTGATTTGCCGATTCACAGCTATGAGACGCCGGAGCAGGCATTGCACTCCGCGCGTCTTCTCGTCGCGGCGGGGGCCGAGGCGGTGAAACTGGAAGGCGGCGTCCGCCAGGCGGAACAAGTCCGTGCCATCACCTCCTCTGGCATTCCGGTGATCGGGCACCTCGGCATGTTGCCACAGCGCGTGATCGAGGAAGGAGGCTACCACAAGAAAGGCAAGACGCCGGAGCAGGCCGATGCCTTGCGCGTGGGAGCCGAGGCGCTGGTGGGTGCGGGTGTCTGCGCGATCGTGCTGGAATCCATCGTGCCGGCGACCGCTCGGGCACTGACCGCCGGGCTGCCGGTGCCGACCATCGGCATCGGTTGTGGCGACGGGAATTGCGACGGGGAAGTGGCCGTGGTCACCGACCTGCTCGGTTCCTATCCGTGGTTCGTGCCGCCATTCGCCAGGCCCGAGGCGGATGTGGCGGAGATGACACGTCGGGCTGCCACGCGTTATGTGGCGCGGGTGTCCGCCGGTGCCGATGCCGTTTCCTGACCTGCGGTGCCGGAAATCCCCTTTTAGCCCGATGCAGGCGGCCATCCGTTCTCCGCTTGAGCGCGGATCATCCGGTGATCCGCGCTTTCCAACTTTACTTTGAATGGCGCGGTATTTTTGATCCCCGCGATGTTGAAATCAGGCGCATGGCTGTCCGCTCCGCTGTTTTTCCTGCTAGTCCCGGCATCCGCGGCCGAGCCGTCCCATGATGCCCGGACGGCACCCGAGGTGGACTTGATCTCCCCGGTCCCGGCGCCGGAAATCGAGGCGGCGGATGCCACCGCCTTCCAAATGCCGGAGGAACTCCGGATCAACAACCAGGGTGGCAGGATCGAGGGCGACATCGGTTCCGGCGTGCGGCTGGGCGGCCCGGTCAAGATCGAGGGCGACAACGGGCTGGAGATGTTCTCCGACACCGCCGGGATCGACCTCAAGGCCAAGACCGTCACGCTGCGGGGAAACGTCACCATCTATCAGGGCAACCTCATGCAGCGTGGCGAACTCGCCGTGTATCACTATGATGTAGGCCGCCTCGACAGCAGCGGCCTGCGCGCCTCGCTCGATCCGGTCCTGCTCGAGGCCGGCAAGTTCACCGCCATGGAATCCGGCGGACGCCGCATCTTGATCGGTGAAAACGCCGGCATCACCACCCAGGATGTGGAGGACCCGGCCTTCTGGCTCCGTGCTGCCAAGACCACCGTTTATCCCGGCGACAAGATCGTTTTCAACAACCTCCGCCTCTACGCCTTCGATACCCCCGTGTTCTGGCTGCCCTATCTCGCGCAGCCGCTCGATGCCGAACTCGGCTATCATTTCGTGCCCGGCGCGCGCTCGAACTGGGGACCCTTCCTGCTCAATACCTACGGCCTCATGCTCGGCGGCGAAACCGATCCGGTGACCGGCGAAAACCGGGACGCCTGGCTGCTCTCCCGCTGGCATCTCGACCTCCGCGGCAAACGCGGCGTCGGCACCGGCGTGGACCTCGTGGACACCCGCATCGAGAACCGCGACGAGATCGGCGGTCTCTCGCTTTACTACCTGAACGACCTCGATCCGCAGGAATCCCGCTCCGGGGTTTCCCGCGGCTTCGTCAACGAGGACCGCTACAAGGTGGAGCTCAAGCACCGCCATGAGCTGTCATTCGCCGGCGACAGCGCCGACTGGTGGCTCGATGCCAACTTCACCTGGCTCAGCGACACCTATTATCTCGAAGACCTTGAGATGGATCGCTACCGCACCGATCCCTGGCCGGACAACACGCTCGGCATCCACCGGCGTGATGATGCCTCGCTGCTCTCGTTGTTCGCCCGCTTCCGGGTGAACGATTTCTACCGCGCCGACACCCGGTATCCGGAACTTGCCTATGATCGGGCGCGCGCGCCGTTGTTCGGCCTGCCGGTCCTGCACGAGGGACGCAGCTCGCTGGGCTATATCGGTGAAAAGGCGGCGGATGTCACCCGCGGTTTGATCATCGAACCGCTCCTCACACTGCCGCCGAATTCCCCCCAGGCCCAGCGTCTGCTGCGCCAGTTGGGCGGCTACGAGCGGCGGCTTGCCGAGCGCATGATCGCCCTGCCGCCCGGCAGCCGCCAGCGCGAGGCCATCCGCACCCAGCTGCTGGATGCAGGCTACGCCCGTTTCCATACCTGGCAGGAATGGTCGTTGCCGATGACCCTCGGCGGATTCCTCAGCCTCACGCCCGAGGCCGGATTCGGCTACACCCGCTACGGCGCGGTGGACGGGCCGGAGGAAGGGTTTGGCAACACCCACCTGCATTTCGGCATCGAGAGCTCGCTGAAGTTTTCCCGCGACCTCGGCGCCCACCGCCACGAAGCGCTCGGCCTGGACGGGCTGCTCCATGTCATCCAGCCATACGGAAACTGGTCCGTGGTCTCGACAGACGATTATGCGCCGGGCGATCCCGCGGTGGACCGGCTCACGCCCACCACGCGTCCGCGGCCGATCGATCCGCTTCGTTTCACCGCCATCGATGAAATGCAAAGCTGGAACGTATTGCGGCTTGGCGCGCGCAACCGCCTGCTCACCCGGCGTGACGGTCAAAGCTTCGAGTGGTTGTATCTCGACACCTACATCGACACGTTCATTGACGACCCCGAAGGCAACCGCGAATTTTCCAATCTCTACAACGATGCCCGCTGGCAGCCGCTTCCATGGCTTGGCTTGAATGTGGAAACACAGTTCCCCGTCGTGAGCGGCGGCTCGGGATTCAGCGAAATCGCGACTTCGCTCAACTACATGCCCACGGACCACTTCGAGATGCGGCTCGGCTACCGCTGGCTCAATGGGCATCCGGTGTTGGTGGATTCCAGTCTCGTCGACCTGAGCACTTACATCCGCCTGTCCGAAAACTGGGGCATTGGCACCCGCCACCAGATGGAACTCGACGACAGCACCCTCGAATACCAGCAATACACACTGCACCGGGACATGGGCAGCTGGGTGGCCGGCATGGGACTCAGCAGCCGGGACAACCGCCTCGACAACGAATATGGCGTGGTGTTCAGCCTCACCCTCAAGGAATTCCCCTCGGTCTCCTTGCCATTTGAACTCGATGCGCAATAGTCCCACACACCATGATTGAAAGCACTCCCTCGGATCTTCTCGCCGCCCTGCGCTGGCGCTACGCCACCAAGCAATTCGATGCTACACGCCACATTCCTGCCGGTGTCTGGGACGCGCTTGAGCAATCGCTCGTGCTCACGCCCTCGTCCTTCGGCCTCCAACCATGGAAATTCATCGTCGTGAGCGATCCCGCGGTGCGCGAGCGCCTCAAACTGGAATCCTGGAACCAGCCGCAAGTCACCGATGCCTCACACTTCGTGGTGCTCACCGCTCGCGCCGACCTCGCCACAGCCGACATCGACGCATGGATCGAATGCCTCGCCGAGGTCCAGGGCCAGCCGGTGCAAGACTTCGCCCGGCTCAAGGGCATGATCGTTGGCTTCGCCGAGACGATGAGCCATGAGGCACGCCAGGCGTGGAACGTCCGTCAGGTCTACATCGCGCTGGGCCAGTTGATGACCGCTGCCGCGATCCTCGGCATCGATACCTGCCCGATGGAAGGCATCAGCACCGCGGCCTATGACCGCATCCTGGGTCTTCAAGGCAGTGGCCATGGCACTGCCGTGGCCTGTGCGCTCGGATACCGGGCGGCGGATGACAAATACGCGGAGATGCCGAAGGCCCGGTTCCCACGCGAGCGTGTCATTCGCCAGATCGGATGAATTTACGCTGTGTTCAGTCCACCAGATTGTCCACCCGCTGGGCAAGCTCGATGTCGAGATCGGTCACGCCACCTGCGTCGTGAGTGGTGAGCTTGAGCGTCACCTTGGTGTGGCGGATGGTGATCACGGGATGGTGTTGCGCCTCCTCCGCGATCTCGGCCAGGTCGTTGACGAAATCGATGGCGTCGTTGAATTCCTCGAACTCAATCGTCCGCGTGATCGCGTTTTTTTCATGCTCCCATTCGGGGCATTTTTTGAGGGCGCTTTTGAGTTCGTCGGCTTCGAGGAGATCGGACATGGAGTTTGAAATAGGGTGTGTGCGGCGAGATTGCGGCGCGGGATTTGCGCTTGGCAAGCCCGTTTCGCACGATTTCTCGGAACTTTTTCCGGCGGCTTGCAAGCGCCGCGAACAAGGATACTTTTGGACGATGAAAATGTTGTTGCCGATGGCGCTGCTGGGCTTGTTGCTCGCCGCTTGTGCGCCTTCCACACCGCAGACCCGGATCCAGCGGGAACCGCAGAAATTCGAGTCGCTTTCCACGAAGCACCGTGAGCTGGTGCGGCAAGGACGCATCGATCGCGGCATGTCCACGGATGCCGTTTATCTGGCATGGGGCGCGCCTTCCCGCGTCCTGCAAGGATCCAAAAACGGCAGGATGACCGAGCGTTGGGACTACCTCGGCAGCCGTCCGGTTTACCTCAACTCGTTCCATGGCTCCTACGGTCACTTCTACGGGCCCTGCCGCCGCCCGGGGTATTACGGATTCGATTGGGGCCCTGAAGTCGCCCATATTCCCTATCGCATCGGCTCGGTCTGGTTCATTGACCATCGTGTCGATGCGTGGGAACGCGCCCGCTGACGCACGGGGCCCTACATTGGAGAGGATTGGATTGGCATGATCGCGGGGTTCTTGGTCCCGGACTTGCATTTCGGCGGACCGCTGCGATTCTCACCCGATGTTTCGCAGCGTGATGAATCCCCACTTTCTTGCCGCCATCGTCACAGCCGCGGCCTCCGCCGTGTTGTTCACCTCCTGTTCCATCACGCCGGGCTCCAATGCCAGCCTGGCCGCCTATCATGCCTACGACCGCCCGGCCAAGTTGCCCGCCAACCCGGACAAGGTGCGGGTGAAGGTCTCGCTCGGCAAACAGCGCACTTATGTGATGGAGGGCAATGAGGTGTTGCTGGTCATGCCGGTATCCGTCGGCGAGTCCGGCTCGCCCACGCCCAGTGGAAATTTCCGTATCTTCAACAAGGAGGCGAACCGCCGGGCGAATACCCATGGCTTCGCCTACAACGGCAGCCATGTGAAACGCGCGATGCACAGCTCACGACCGGTCGGCTGGTCGTTCAAAGGCACGCCGATGCCCTATTGGTGCGAGTTCAAGCCCGCCTATGGTTTCCATACCGGCTGGGTCAAACACCAGCCCACCACCCACGGCTGCATCCGCATGCATGAAAACCTCGCTCCCAAGTTCTTCCGTCTCGTCAAGGTGGGGACGCCCGTGAACATCGCCTACTCGCAACCCGAGGATGCCACGCACGGCAATATCCCGCTCCCCCCGGATGCCGGACCACTGCCGGACTATGACACCTCGATGTATCTTGGCGACGGATATTTCCGCCGGCACAAGCCCCCCGTGTTCCACTGATTCAGTGTTCCGCCGTCATGGCGCGGGCTTGCTCCAGCAGCCGCCGCACTTCTTCGTCGCTTGTTTGCCCGAAGTCCTGATACCAGCGGCCCACCGCGCCGAGATTGCCGGGCTCCAACAAGGTCACCACCTCGTCGGCCTCGCCGCGCAGGCGCTGCGCGCTGTCGTCTGCCGCCACCGGCACCGCCACCACGATCCGGCCGGCGTGTTGTTTCCGGAGCAATGCCACCGCGGCGGACATCGTTGAACCGGTGGCGATGCCGTCATCCAAGACGATCACAGTGCGTCCCTCCACTGTGGGAAACGCGTATCCGCTCCGGAACATCCGTTCGCGCCTTTCCAGCTCGCGTTTCTCGCGGGCGATCACCCGCTCCAATGCATCCAGGCCCACTCCCAGCCGCGCCACCACCTCATGGTCCAATACCATCACTCCGCTGCCGGCGATCGCGCCCATGGCGTATTCCTCATGGCCTGGCACCCCTAGCTTTCTGACCACCAGCACATCGAAGGGCAGTCCCAGCTTGGCCGATACCTCCGCGGCGACCGGCACACCGCCCCGCGGCAAGGCCAACAGCAGGGGAGGGGGCGTGGTGGAAGAATATCCCGTCAGTTTCGCCGCCAGGCGCCTGCCGGCGTCCGCGCGATCCAGAAACATGTCGCATCCCGGAGTCATATGACAGGGGTGGTTTCATCCGGCAGGTGCAGTGCGAACCAATCCGCGGCGAGGTCCGCCGCTTCATCGAGCGTGCCCGGTTCCTCGAACAAGTGGCTCGCGCCTTCCACCACCGAGAGTTTCCGCACACCGGGCAGAAGTTCCATCGTTTCCCGGTTCCAGCGCAGCACCACCTCGTCCCGCGATCCCACGATCAGCAGCACGGGCACATGCACGCGCTCCGCGTCCGGGCCCGCGAGATCCGTGCGTCCGCCGCGCGAAACGACCGCCCGTATCGCCGGATCGTGAGCTGCGGCCACCAAGGCGGCGGCGGCCCCGGTGCTTGCGCCGAAACACCCGATGCCCAGATGAGCGACGTTCGGATGATCGCGCAGCCAATCGATGGCACCGTCCAATCGCGCGGCCAGAAACGGAATATCGAAGCGCATCATCGCGCCACGTTCCTCCGCCAGTGCTTCGTCCGGTGTCAGCAGATCGAAAAGCAGGGTGGCCAGCCCGCTGTCATGCATTCGCGCCGCCACACGCCGATTGCGCGGGCTCATCCGGCTGCTGCCGCTGCCATGTGCGAAAACCACCATGCCTTGCGCATGGTCCGGCACCGCCAGATCGCCGTCCAGCCACACCCCGGGACAGGAGATGCGGGCATGGCTTTCCCGCAGCGTTGACTTCTTCGTTTTCATCGATTCGAACCCACTCGGGCAATTGCAGTATAAACCGGTTGCCGCCTCTTCAAATACGCGATGCCCCGCGTTTCGGCTAAGTGATATGCGCAGGCTTTCGGGATTGAATCCGCCGCCGACTTCCGCCAGCATTGCGGCATACCAAAACACCATCGCCATACAGGATGGTCTGGTTTCTCACGGCGGTCTTGTTGGCATCGCCTGCCCGAGAGCAAACTATCACACCCACCCCACCATGGAATCCGACACCATCATCGACCACGGCGAACCTGTCAGGCAGTTCGCCATCATGCTTCCCAACCGCGTCGGCGCCCTCGCCGCCATGGTCAAACTGCTGCGCGGCTCCGCCATAGAGGTCATCGGCCTGAGCGTCCAGGACTCGCGCGATGCCACCGTGGCCCGCCTCGTCGTTTCGGACCCTGATTCCGCCGAGCGCCTGTTCATGGAAAAAGGCATCCCGCACACCACCTGCGAGGTCGTCGTCGTCGCCCTGCGCGAGTCCGGTCCCGGCCTGCTCCAGTGCCTCGACACCCTGATGATCGCCGAGACCAACATCGACTTCGCCTATGCCCTCATGCCCGGCCCGGAAAACCACTCGCTGCTCGCCATGCACGTCGAGGACTACGAATTCGCCGTCGCCATCCTCCACCAGAGCGGCTTCAAGCTGATGTATCAGGACGACCTCAGCCGCTGAGCGGTGGTCCTGTTAAAATGCGAGACCGCCCCCCTTCACTCCGCTCGGATATTAAAATCCAACGACTGACCCGGATCACGGTGGTGCCCTCGTGACGAGCCACCTCTTCGGCCTTGCGGATGAGAAAATGGGAATGGAGGCTTAGACGATCATGGATTCGAGGATGTGGGGTCTGTTTTAGGAAAACCCGAACGCGTCCATATCGAACACCACCGTCACATCCTCCGGCAGGGTGGTTCGGGCGAGGACGGACTGGACATGGCGGGTGAGCGAGCGGGCCTGTGGGGAACGCAGCACGAGTTGGAAGCGGAACTGGCCGTGGGCCTTGACGAGTGGCGATGGCAACGGTTCGCCGAGCTGGATGCCGGGCGGGAGGTTTTCCTGAAGGCGGAGGTGCAGGGTTTGCAGGGTGAACCCGGCGCGGCGTTCGTGGGTCGAGCGGGATGTCAGGACCGCGCTGCAGCCGCATCTACATGCCGTGGTTCAAGACGGGGATGCAAATGGGTTTTTCAAATCGAGACCATCGATATGCTCGAAGTCATCCACATTGCGGGAGACCAGCGGGATGTCGTATGTCATGGCAGTGGCGGCGATGATCGCGTCACCGAGCTTCATCTTCTTATATTGTCGCAGTTTGATGGACTGATCGATCACCCCGTCATCCAGCGGATAGGTGGGCATGGAATGGATGAGGTTGAGGATCGAAACCTCTTCCTCCCGCGATATGGCAGTGAAGCCGAGAGCCTCAATCCACGTCACACTGGCGACCGCTGAATCAGGGTGGTTCGTCCATGGTGCCAGCCACTCACCGCCTGGCTGGCATGCATGGATAATGATGTTGGTATCCAGCAGCATGGCTTCAATCGCGGCCCGGTTGGGGACGATCTTCCCGCGTCTCGCGTTGCCAGGCCACGGGATCGCCTATGTCGCGGTATGGGTTGAGCGTGCGGATTTCGGCCAAGGCGGCGGATCTCCTTGCGATCATTTCGGGCGTGGCGGTGAGTTTTTGGCGTTTGGGTTGGTTTTCATCCGTTTCCAAAGTCATCAGCACATGCACCCGTCCCGGCTTGAACCATGCAGGCAGTGGTTCAAGAAGCTTCACGCTGCCATCGGCTCCGATTTCAGCATCCGTTTCCAATGTTTTCATTGGCCCAGGATAGTCGGATCTGGAAAATCGTAAAGCCTGCAAATTGCGCAGTTGGCCGTGAGCAACCCGGTTGGGGGCAACAGCATTTTCATCCCAAGGTTGAGCGTTGCAATTTCACCCAAACCCGAACGCGTCCATATCGAACACCACCGTCACATCCTCCGGCAGGGTGGTT